>NZ_JBGCCN010000002.1:300000-452876 GCF_041261225.1 Streptomyces sp. V4I8 | reverse complement strand
GTCAGCGGCACACCGGTCTCCGTGCTCTCGGCGTGGGGAAGCGGTGGTGCACGCTCAGGCATGAGTGCGTCAGAGGTAGAGGAAGTCCGTCCAGTACCTGTCGAGCCCGGCGACCAGGGTGACGGCGGTGTCCGCGGCCTCGCGGCACTGCGGGGGTTGGCGGGTGTGGTACATGGCGCTGGTGGTCCGTTGCTGCATGCGGTACTTCATGGCGAGCCGGCGGAATGTGGCTGAGGGGCGCAGGCGGGTGTCGCCCGCCGCGTCTTCCTCCGTGAGCTCTGCGGGGAGTCCGCAGTACATCTCGGATGCGATCAGGCAGGCCCAGTCGACCAGTTTGTGCGTTGCCCTCGCGTCGCTGGCGACGCGGTCGAGGAGCGCCGCCCGGCACTGTGGGCATTCGTCCAGCGTCGCGTAGAACAGTTGGTCCAGCACGGCGTCGTCTGTCTGAGCTGGGGCGAGGTGCGGGGACGTCTTGGAGGGTGCGGTGAACTTCGCGCGTCGGGCCGTTGTTGTGTGGTGTTCGTGGTCGGCGCTGGTCACGGTTGCTGCGGCTCCTTTCGGGGCCTGCTTTCCGGTGCCGTGGTTCATCGCTACTCCTTACGGGCGCAGCAGTCGGGCCTGATGGTGCCAGGCCGGACCGGGGTGCGGGTGGTCGAGTGCGGGGATGGGGCGCCCTGCGTCCTTCACGAGGGTGTCGAGGCGGTGGCCGAAGGATTTGCTGAACAGGTGGAAGTGTCCGGGGGCGTCTTCGAGTTGGCGGAAGAGGCGGGCGGCGTGCAGGTAGGGCCGGGCGCGGGGTGGGATCGCGTACCAGACGCGGGGCGGTGGGTGGTCCTGGTCGTGCTCGCTGTTGAAGGGCTCGGGCAGGGCGAGGTGGGAGCCGTCCGGGTGGACGTCGTCGACGGTGGCGTGGACGAGGCGATCCACAGCGGCTCCGGTACACAAGAGGGCGGCCAGCGCGGCGACTTGGGGCGGGCCGGGGGCGGCTCGGCTGATGTGGTGCGCGACCTGGGCGGTAAAGGGGACCGTGGAGATCCCCGGGCCGCTGTCGGCGGCGAGATCGGCGGGAGTGGACAGGTGCAGGCCGGCTGCTGAGAAGCCGTCCCGGGCGCCTTGGAGGCGGGCGGCGGTGTGCTCGGGGGTGGGGCTGAGCGTAGTCAGGCGCGACAGGAAGAGCTTCACATCGCGCTGGTCGGGCAAGGCAGGCGATGCCGCCCAGCACTGCCGGGTCAGCCAGGTCCGGGCGGCGAGCAGTCCTGCACGGCGCTGGCTGGAGAGGCCTGGCGCGGAGCGTGTGGGAGGTGGAACGCCGTGCGCCGGGGCTGAGACGGTGGATCGCGTTGTTGGTGGCCGCTGCCGGGCGGGGTGGGGAAGCTTCGGCCGGGGCGCGGCGGGCCCGGTGAACAGGCGCAGCGCGGCGGCCTCGTCGAGGTACTCGACTTCGCCGCCCAGGTGCGCTTTTGCGAGGTGCGTCGTGAGGCGGGCGCTGTCGTTGGCGGTGGCGCCGCTGGACATCAGGATCAGGTGGATACCGGTCAACTCGCGCAGCACGCAGAGCTGTTCGGTGCGTTCGGGAGTGAGCAGGTGCGCGCGCAGGACGGTCAATTGGCGGATGTCATCGACGATGATCCAGCAGGCGACGGCCCGCCAGGCAGGCTGTGCGGTGATGACCGGGGCGTGGATGGGCGCGTAGGCGGTGCGGCCGAGCGCGGCCAGGATGTCGCGGGCCAGGAACGCGGAGGTGACGGTGGCAGGGGTGGGGTCGACCGTGATGCGGCCGCCGTGCGGGTCGGCCCAGCGGCGAGCCGCGCAGGCCAGCGCCACATCGTCCTCCTCGTCAGTAATGAGGGTGAGCGGCGGGATGGGGCCGGAACGCAGAGCCGTCGGCGTCACCCGATACCCCCGTCGTCCACGCGGGCGGCGAGTTGCTCGATCCATCCGCGACAGGCGGGCGTGGCGGACCGGATACGGCGGGCATGGTGGGTGAGCAGGGCCCAGCGGCGCAGCCGGCCTCGGGCGAAGTGACCGTCCAGACGGCGTAGTTGGGCACAGGAGGCCTGCTGCCACAGTGGGTGCAGACGTCGGGCGGCGAGCGCCACCAGGTCCTCATCCAGCGGGCGGATCTCGCACCAGGTGGCGGTCCGAGTCTTCAGCATCCGCGTCTCGCGCAGCACCGTCTCGCCGTCCTCGCCGACGATCAGCACAATGCACAGGCCGCCGGGCAGGCTGTCGTAGAGGTAGCGCAGGCACTCGAAGGAGGCGGAGGAAAGCTGGTGTGCCTCGTCGACCACCACGGTCCGCGGCCGGGCAGCCAGCGCGTGAAGGACGGCGGCGTCGCACACGCCGGGGTCCTCGGGCAGCGGTCCGGGAAGGTGAAGAGCGTCGTGGAAAGCCGTGCGCAGATCGGCCGGGGTCGGTCGGGACGGCAGGGTGAGCATGCAGGCCCGGTGGGCCGGGTGGCCGGCGAGCACCGCGCGGGCGGCGAAGGTCTTGCCCACACCGGAGGTGCCGGTCACGCAGAGCATCGCGCGCCGGGCGTGGCAGTCCTCGACGCCGCGGCGGACGGCGAGGAGGCCAGAGGTGCACAGCCCTTGAAGGCCTGGGGTGTTCAGGAAGTGCGCTGAGGGATCAACAGGGTTCGCCGTCGCAGCGAGCAGCGGGCCAAGGCCGCCTCGGCGGGCCGCCGTCAGCACTGGGCCAGGGCCCCGTGGACCACCTGCCGGTCAACGGTGTCGGTATGGAAGTGCTTCAGGCCCTTGAGAACGTAGTGAGTGACCTTGGCCCACTCGCGCATCGAGCCGTCGGCATGCACCCGGTCAATGTGCTTGAGCAGTTCGGGGTCGGCCGTGGCCCAGACGGTATGGGTCAGCGGGATGACCTCAAGCATCTCTTCGGTGGACATCGCCTTCACCTCGCGCCGGGCGCACAGGCGCGAGGCCAGGGACGGATCGCTCTGCAGTGTGTCGTAGGCCTCGTGACCGCCGATGAACAGCACGGCCGGCCGCTGCTTGCGGGAGTTGTCCCACAAGTTGCGGATCAGCTCGAAACAGGCGCGGTTGTACTGCTGGGCCTCGTCGCACACGATCACGTACGGGCGCCTGGGCAGCGCGGCCATCAGCTGCCGGTACAACGGGGTGGCGGTGCCCGGCATCTTCCCCGGCAGGCGCAGCTGGTGGAAGAGTTCCTCGCGCAGATCCTTCGGACCCGGACGTGAGCGGGCGAACTGCAAGGACAGCAGCAGATCCGGGGCGATGGCCCGGAGCGCGGCGCGGGTGGCGAACGTCTTGCCCAGACCGGAGGCGCCGTAGATCAGCGACATCGCGCGAGCGTCGATCGTCTCGGCGATCGTGTCCTGGACCTGGAGCAGCACATCGGTGGTCACCAGCTTCGCGCCGGGCACGTCGAGGTAGAACTCCGGCTCCATGTCCCCCGGCTCGGGCGGCACTTCACTACTCATGATCACTCCTCGTCGCACGGTCTTGATCGGGGGCGGCGCGCCTGGGGACGGCCCAGCCGGGGGCGGGGCCCAGGCGTGGGGTGTAGCGCTCGGTCGCCCGCTCGAGCGGGGCGGCGCCACGGTTGGAGTCTGTGGCGTTCAGTTCCTTCGCGGCCTGGGCCGATGTCATACGAGGCAGCCGCTTGGGCGGGCCCGCCTGGGTGTCGGCGGCGTACCGGTCCCGGCGTGTGACCGCGGAACGCTTCAGGGCCCGGCGCAACTCGCGGTCCCTGGCCGAGCGGGACTTGAGGACAGCACGGCGCTCGTCCTCGGTGGCCTCGTCCGCAAGGACCGCCCGGCCCAGGTAGCGGTGACCGACAGCGGTGTACAGATCGATCTCGTGGGCGTGGTGCGGCATGAACCGCACCCGCACCCGGGTACCAACGCGGCCCACGCCGTCCTCGGGCATGTAGAACCGGCCGTGGAACTGCACCCCGTGACTAGTGATCTTCCGCGGGCGATCGTCGCCGGACATCATGTAGGCACGCAGATCGCGCGCGCTGACCTCGCGCAACTCGGTGGTATCGGCCTGCCAGGCCTCAAGCGGCGTCATCCCCAAACGGGCCACCACATCCACGGTGTTGTGCCGCTCGACCCACTCGCGCAGCAACCTGACGAACGCCTCGTAGGCCAGCGGCGGGTCGCTCTCGCCGGAGCGCCGTCGGTGATCGAGGAGCGGGGCCTTGGTATAGCGGGGCAGATCGGCGAAGAACCGGCTCACCGCGGTCCGGTTCAACCGTTCCACGCCGCCCTTGTGCCGGGGCGTGTAGACCCGTTGCAGCGGCACGCCGAGCGCGCCGAAGGCGTCCTTGACCGCTTTGGACACGAAGTCCGCGCCCCCGTCGATCCGTACCAGGGCGGGCAGGCCCCCGGCCGGTCCGTAGTCGTCTCCGGTCAAAACCGCCGAACGCAGCGCGGCCAGGACCGAGTCCCGGTGCGCGCTGGATGCGGTGACCGCCCAGCCCATCACCATCTGGGTAGCCCGGTCCTCGTACCAGGTCACCCACACCCGCGACAGGGAGCCGTCGGGCAGCACGACGCGTAGCGGGGCGTGTTGGTGATCGGCCTCCCACACCTCGTTGCGGTGAACCGCAGGCCGTTTGAACGCCGGATCGAACCCTCGGGCCGCGGGGATCCCCTCCCGCAGCCCGGCCATGAACCCCGGGGTCAGGTCCCGGCGGATCGCGTCATGCAACGTGCTCAGTCCCGGCGGCCGCCGGCCCGCCGCCAGAGCCCGGCGGGCCAGTTCCTCGTGCGCCCGCTTCACATTCCCGAGGCAGTCCGCGAGGACCTCACCGACGTCATCGGTGATCTCCAGACGGGCACGCGGTGCTGGGTCCGGTGATCCCGTCGCCTCGGCCCGCGCCAGCCACCGCCACACCGTTCGTACACTCACGCCCAAAGACGACGCGACCAGACGGACATGCGACGTCGTCAACTCGCCTCGATCACGCCGCTGTTGCAGCTGACGCACAGCGGGAACACGCAGCAGCTCACGCCGGTCACCCAGCACCCCTCCACCCGCGCTGTCGTCCTCGTCCGCCATGACCAAGGACGCTACGAAACAGGCCCGCAACCAGCCAAAACGCAAAAACGCTTCCCCGCCCCGAGCTGATGAACCACCCCGAATACCACTCCCCCATCACAGACCGCCTGCTACAAGCCACTACCCGACACAGGACACGCGGCCCCCATGACACCGATCCACACGGCCACCCGCCAGGCGAAACACGGACTCCTGTCACCACCCACACAACAAAAAAAAGAGGGCCCCACCAGGGACCCACAACCACCAATGACATCAACCCGCATCAACCAGCGACCTCAACGACACCCAACCCACACCTCACAGGTGGTGCGGCCCTGGACGGGGTACCGGCCAGGGGTGAAGACGGTGGCCGACTGGGTAGGCAGAGCGATGGGAGTCAGTCTGATGGAGAGGGGACAGCGTGCAGGCCAGTGTGGGAGACCAGCTTCTTGTCCATGGCCGGATCGTAGGGCAGCCTGAGCGCACGGCAGAGGTGATCGAGGTGCTCGGCCCGGAGGGGGGTCCCCCGTACCGGGTCCGTTTCCACGACGGGCACGAGACAGTGATGTCTCCTGGTCCGGATACGGTCGTGCGTCCCTGCTCAACCGAGGAGTAGACAGCAGCCCCACCCCGGGGCGGGGCTGCCGGGCCGTGTGTCACCGGTACATGAACCCCAAGCCCGGGTCCCGTAACCACCCACCGGGAAGAAGGGATGGCGGTTACGGGACCCTGTAGAGGCGGAAGACGAGGGCACCACCCCTCATCCCCGGGAAAGGAAGACATCCCCGCGGGGAGAAAATGACGCCGGACGCACCCTGTTGGCCCGTGTCACCGGTCGGGAGCCCGCCCTGCGGGTGGCGCTGCGTTAAGGAAGAGGGCCACTCCGGGGACAGCGGCCTGCTGCCAGGTGATTCACCGCCGCACCGACCCACCCATGAGACTGAAAATGTCCCCCATCATGACGGGCCCGGCACAGACCGCGGAAAACCGGCCCCCGGGGAGATGCCGGGGCAAGCCTCGCCCGCTGGCCCACGCTGGACGAACCGGCTGCTCAGCCCGGCCGGGCCGACACCTACCAGCCTTTGGCCAACCACTGCGGCAACTCCAACATCGGCCGGATTCTGCACCCCTGGAACGGGAATGCGGCGCACGGGGCAGGGCAGACGCCCAGTTGGGAACCAGTGAACGGAGCTGATCTCTTCGCCGGCCTTGTCCCGGCCGGCCCGTCCCGAACCGGGGTGCTTCCCGCTCACCCCGGGTGCCGGTCAGGGACCGAACGCGAGGAGCATGCGCGGAAAGGGAGCCGCATATTCCTCGCGACGGCCACCGCCGTGTCAGCCCACCGCGGCGGTGGCCGCCCTACACCCCCTGCTGCTGGCAGCACGGTAGGCCGACGGCCGATACGGAGATGCACCGCGTCACTGTAGATGGGCAGGCAAGCCCTGTTTTTTCACAAGCGCGCAAGGTTGCGTGATGCCTCCGGTACTGCGAGTACCGGCACGCTTTACAGCATTGGCCCGGGGCAGTGTACTGGTGGCACGGCCCTTCAAGGCGGGTGCGGCGGCGTCATCATGCCGTTCCGATCTACGGTACTCGCCAGTGGCAGTCGGGTTGCTCCCCTCCCCACGGCTGCATGGGTGCTGAAGCGGACCCGGCCGGGTGCGCGTGGGGCGGAACGGCCGGGCACCGCACCAGCGGGCGGGTGAGCCCCGGTCACGCCGGACGGCTCGACACCCTGTGAACCGGGATAAGGCCGTTCGTTCCGAACGGGACGATCTTCGGAGCCGGGACCGTTGGACGCGCGTGGCCACTGCTCCTGACATCCTCGGGCGGTCCGGCGATGGGCCTGTACGGGCTCGGCCTGGACGACGGCCAGCGCGCCTTCCCCGGCCTCATCCTGGGCATGGTAGGCATCGGCCTGCACACCCTGTCGACGGCCGAGGCGCTGGACGGACGCCGTCTGCCCATCCTGATACGCGCGATGCCGATCCTGACGGGCAACGAACACGTCGCGGCCGGCACCCGCCTCCAGCCCCGCTACCAGCAGCGGCAGCGCCACCGACCGCAGCGGCAGCGGGACATACAGAGGCGGCCGCCCCCGTCGATAACGACCGCCTCAGCGCACAAAGCCGGCAAGCGGATACACGCCCCGTGCGGACTCATCCGCACACAAAGACGGCCGTCTGCCCGGTGCGCGCACCCTGCAGCGCCGGGCAGACAGTCTCCTCTGCATTCGCGTCATACGCGCTGATCAGCACCGTCATACAGTTGCGGCGGGCGCGTACAGGGCGAGGGTGTGCATGGACGAGGGCGCCGGCCACCGTCCTCGGCCGCCTGGCCGGAAGATCACCCACTCAACCTGCGAAACCCCAGCTCACACAACATCAAAACGCACCACCAACGGCAGATCAGAGATCACACTCCACGCACATGGTACCGGTGTCGGTACCATGTGCGGTACCGTGTCACTATGCCTGCACTCAACGTGGAATTCACCGAGGACGAGATGGCACGGCTGCGGCAGAGGGCGAATCTGACCGGCCGGAGCCTGAAACAGCACGTCCACGACGTCACAGTCGAAGAGGCCGACCGTCTCGCGTTCGTAGAGGGGGCGGTCGCGGAAGCCGCCCGGGTGCTGCCCGGCGTCGAGGCGCGCTTCCCTACGGGACAGCGGTGAGCCCGATCATCCGCGTCGACGTCGGCTGGGTCCTGCAGATCCAGTCGGCGATCTCCCCCCTGAACGTGCCCATCGCCGACTGGGGCGCCCTCGGCTTCATGGCCGACCGGCACACGTTCGAGCGGGAGCGCGGCGTCCTCTACTACGAAGAAGCCGCCTCCCGGGCTGCGACTTTCCTGCACACCGCGCTGCTCCTGCGGCCCTTCACCGACTACAACCTGGTCATCGGCTGGGCCTGCACCAGCCAGTACATGCACGTCTCCGGCAAGCCCCTCCAGGCCAAGGACGACGAGCTCTACGAACTCGCCCAAGCAGTCCGCGCCCAGGAAGCCGATCTGCGCACCATCGCGCAGCGTCTGGACTCCTGGCGCAGCCAGTGATGCCGCCTGGGGGCACCGTCAACTTGAGTGTGGGCGCCTGTGAGACGATTGCTTCGTTGATCGTTTTGGGAGGGCCTGCTCGTGGAAACCGCCGTTCCGCCGTCGTACCAGGGGTTCCGCTATCCGGCGGAGATCATTGCGCACGCGGTCTGGCTGTACTTCCGCTTTCCCCTCTCCTTCCGGGAGGTCGAAGAACTCCTCCTCGAGCGCGGCATCACTGTCTCGTACGAGACGGTGCGGCAGTGGAGCCGGAAGTTCGGGCAGACCTACGCGAACGGCCTGCGCCGGCGCCGTCCCCGCCCCGGCGACAAGTGGCTCTACCTTCTTCCTGGGCCGACCGCAGCCGTTCGTAGGGTTGTGGGGCCCGGGGGAGCTGGGTGTGGCTGACAAGTGGCTGTCGTCTCGTGGCTTCCGGTGCTTGGCCGCCCGGCTCCCCACGACGACTCGGCCGCCGATTGGGAAGTGCGAACAGGTCGCTGTGTAGAGCAATGCCGGCGAGGTCGTCCGTGGTGCGCAAGGCAAGTACGACGACTGGAGCACGATGAGCCGGATATTGGCCGGTACCGACTGCGGCAAGACCCACCACCACTGCCTGGCCCTGGACAGCGACGGCAACACGTTGCTGTCGCGGCGGGTGGCCAACGACGAACCGGAGTTACTGAAGCTGATCGGTGACGTCCTGGGCCTCGCCGACGGCCGTGAGGTCACCTGGGCGATGGACATGACCGGCGGCGAGCCCGCGCTGTTAATCGCCCTGCTCGTCAACCACGGCCAGGAACTGGTCTACCTCCCCGGCATCGCGGTCAACCGCGCCACCGACAGCTACCGCGGGGCGGGCAAGACCGACGCCCGGGACGCCCACGTGATCGCCGACCAGGCCCGCATGAGACGCGACCTGCAGCCGATCCGCCCCAGTGAAGACGCGAGCATCGAACTGAGGCTGCTCACCGAGCGCCGTGTGGATCTCGTTGCCGACCGCACCCGCACCACCAACCGGCTCAAGGCCCTGCTGACCAGCATGTTCCCAGCCCTGGAACGCACCCTGGACATGGGCACCACCGGAGCGCTGCTGCTCCTGACGGGCTACCAGAGCCCGGCGGCCATCCGCCGCACCGGCCTGCGCCGACTGACCACCTGGCTGGCCAACCGCAAGGTCCGCAACCCCGACTCCCTGGCAGCCAAGGCCATCGAGGCTGCTGAGCGCCAGCACACCGCCGTCCCGGGCGAGACAGCGATCGCGAAGATGGTGCATACCCTGGCGAGGGAGGTGATGGCCCTCAACGAGAAGATCGCCGAGACCGACAAGCTCATCGAGGGCCGGTTTCGCGAGCACGAACTCGCCGAAGTGATCCAGTCGCTGCCGGGCATCGGCACGGTCCTCGGCGCCGAGTTCCTCGTCGCCGTCGGCGGCAGCCTGGAGGCGTTCCCCACCCCCGACCGCCTCGCCGCCTTCTCCGGCGTGGCGCCGGCGCCACGCGACTCGGGCAAGGTCAGCGGCAACCTCCACCGGCCCCAGCGTTACCACCGCCGTCTGCAAAGGGTCTTCTACACCTCCGCGCTCGTCAGCATCCGGTGCGACCCCAACTCGCGGCAGTTCTACGACAGAAAACGCGCTGAGGGCAAACGCCACGTCCAGGCCGTGCTCGCCCTCGCCCGCCGGCGCGTCAACGTGCTGTGGGCCCTGATCCGTGACCGACGGTGCTACACCATCACACCACCAGTCACCACCTCCGCTTGACTTCCAGATTGGGAAGCACATGGACGAGGTCTTCATCAAGATCAACGGAAAGATCCACTACCTCTGGCGCGCCGTGGACCAGGACGGCAACGTCCTCGACATTCTTGTCCAGCCCAGGCGTGACACCCGTGCCGCCCAGCGGTTCTTCCGCCGGCGTCGGCATGCTGCGCACAGGTCTTGGGTGGAGCGTCGTGGAGCGCCGCAGAGGCAGGTGCGGGAGCACCAGGCGCAGCGTCCCGTGTCCGGATGCAGCCAGCGCAGGCGGTGGCAGGCCGAGCAGGTGTCTTTGACGGTCCGGGAGGCCCTGGCGACGGTGGCGGGTGGACGTGTGGCGGGGTGGGGTGCGGTCATAGCGGTGGCAGGGACCGGTGCTGGGGTTCGGGCTGTTGCTGGGGAGACGGCGTGGCCGGGGTGGGGGCGATGCGCGGCGGAGGGGGTGAGGACGCGGTGGGTTCGCGCAAGGTCAACAGGTCGCCCGGGGTGCAGTCGAGCGCTGCGCACAGGGCGGCCAGGGTGGACAGCTTCACCTGGGAGGGCTGCTTGGTGAACAGCGCGGAGACCGAGGCGGCGGACAGCTCGAGGCCGGCCCGCTCGGCCAGGAGGCGGCGCAGCTCGGTTCCGGTCCAGATGCCGCGCTGTGCCGCGGCGATGCGCAGTTTCCATTCCACCTCGGGCTGAGGGGCGGGGGTTTCCACGGCACGGATGGGAGGAGGTGTTGTCATGCGGGCTCCGGGGTCAGCTGGCCAGGCCGGTGAGGGTGGCGCGGCGCCAGGCGTCCTCGACGAAGGTGAGGCTGGGACGGACGTAGGCCATGGTTGAGGCGATGTGACGGTGTCCGAGGAGCTGCTGGACGGTGAGCAGGTCCATGCCCTGTTCGTAGTGGTGGGTTGCGCAGGCGCGGCGCAGGTCGTGTGGGGGTGAACCGGTCGCCCTCGGGTCTTGGTTCGGTGTCCAGGAGGCGGGAGAGGCGGTCGCGTACGGTCTCTGGCTTCAGCGGTTGGCCTTGCGGGTCGCAGAACAGCGCGGCGGTGTCGGGGAACAGGGGGCGGATGTCGCTCTGGTACCAGGCAAGGATCTGGTCCAGTCCGTCGAGCATGGGTGCCCATCTGGGGCGTGGTCCCGAGGCGTTGGCTGCTTTGCCGAACCGTACATGGAGCTTGCCGAACGGGCCGAGCTCGGGATGGACGTCGCACAGCTCGAGGCGAAGCGCTTCGCTCAGCCGTGGCGCGGAGTGGTACAGGGTGCGCCACAGCGCGTAGTCCCGTGCCGCGGCCGGGTAGTCGGAGGTGATGGTCAGTCGGGTGCGGGCGAAAGCGAAGAAGGCGGCCAGGCGTTCGCCGGCGGGCGGCAGATGGCGAGCGGGCTCGTCCCACACGTGACGCAGCCGGTTGAAGCGGTCCAGCGGATCGGTCACCGTCGTGCCGTAGAGGGCACGGATCTCGGTTGTGTAGCGCAGGCGTACGAAGGCGTGGAACGCGCGCAGCATGTCCAGATAGCGGCGCCTGGTTGACGCTGTCCGGCCCGTGAGCAGCAGACTGTGCAGCATCGCGTCCACCTCGGCGGGCTCGATCAGCCACACCGGGCGGTCGAAGTGCGCCAACACCCGTGGAAGCAGGGAGCTGTAGGCACTGATCGTCGTCGGAGCGAAGCCCCGTACCACCCACGTGTTCGCGAACGCCTGGACGCAGTCGGCCTGGAAAACCCACACATCCGGTGCCCGTCCGGCCTCAGGAGCGAGGTCAGTGAGCCCGCCCTCCACCAGCCGAAGAAGAGGCCGCTCCCCCACGCTCCACCCACCAACACGTCGACGATCCCCGGTTAAGGCAGCACCTGAATTAGACGCGCGCCACCGAAGTCCTCAACGAGATACCTAGCCAAAGGCAACTGGCGCCTTACGGACAACCCCGCACCCCACACGCCTCGGAGTTGAGCCACTGCGCCTCGTCCACCACCAGCGTGCGCGGCTTCACGGCCAGGGCGTCCTTGAGGAGCCGGTCGAACTCGGACGGATGCGCCGGGGCATCGCCTTGCAGGCCGAGCGCTGTGAAGATCTCGAAGCGGACCGCCCGGGCCGTGGTGCGGTCGCGGAACGTGATCTGCCGCACCTCCTCACCCGGTTCCAGCTCGCGCAGGCCGCAGTTGACCGCGAGGGTCTTGCCGCAGCCTGCCGCCCCGTAGACGCACATCATGGCCCGCGCCGCGACCGTGTCCGCGATGTTCTCCCGCGCGGTCAGCAGCGGCCTGGTGGTCACCACCTGCGCACCCGGCAGGGTCCGGTGCAGGTAGTGGTCCCCCTCGCCCGGAGGCAGCTGGCCCGTCATTGCTCCGCTCCCCTCGTGTCACCGCTGGCGGCATGGCCAGACGGCTCGGCGGGCCGGCACTGCGCGCGCAGCGAGGCCGGAGTCGCCCAATGGTCGGGCGGCGCGGCGGGCGGGATCAGGTCGGGCAGTGCGAGCTCGGCCGCATCCGCGAGCCGCTCCTGATCGGCCGCCCGCTCGGCCGCGGCTACGCTCAATGAGCCCAGCTGCCGAGGAACTTCGGCTTCGGTGACTGCGGCGTACCGGATACGGGTCTGCTCGGCAGCCGCGGACAGGGCACGGGCCAGACGCCGTTTCTCGGCTGCCTTACGCCGCCGGTGCGCCCTGCGCTGGTCATCGGTGGCGGCATCGGACGGGTGGGCGGGGCCCAGATACTTTCCCGAGACCGCGTCGAACACCTCGATCTCGTGGTCGTGGTGCGGGATGAAACGGACACGGACCTTGCATCCCGCCTCCGCCTGGCCGTGCATCCACTCCCCCACGTCCTGAGTTCCGCAGCTGCAGTGTCGCTATAGTCCACGAAAAGGTGTGTTGACCTGCGGATATGCGTGATCGCACGCCGGATCGGCGTGTGTCTAGGCGTGGGCGTTCGTGCTGGTCAGGCGGGTGTGCCGGGTTCCAGGGTGATGATGCGCTTGGGTTCGGTGACGCCGAGCTTGGCGAGGATGGCGCGCTGGGCGGTGCTGGTCTCGGTGCGCTGGCGGAAGGTTCCGGCAGGGCCGGTGAAGGTGCCGACGTGGATGCGCTCGAGCTCCTCACGCAGGTTCAGCCAGGTGTCGTCGCAGGTCGTCTCGGCGATGCGGATCAGCAGCAACGCCAGCCAGCAGAGCAGGACATGGGCGCGTATCCGGTCTTCCTTGCGGTGGTAGACGGGCCGCAGATCGATGATCGTCTTCATATCGCGCCAGCCTCGCTCGACTTCCAGCAACTGCTTGTAGCCGGTCGCGATGTCCTCGGCGGACAGATGAGGGTCGCTGCACCGCAGCAGGAACTTGCCGTCCAGTCGCTCTTCGGCTTTGATCGCCGTCTTGTCGACCCGCAGCAGCCCGCCGGGGGTGGCGCGAAGGAAGCGGTGCAGGCCGGGCTTGGTGGACAGCTTCCCACGCAGTTCCGCGCGCTTGAGCGGCTTGAGCTTGTCGGAGTCCTTGATCGCTTCTTCGAGCTGGGCCAGGAGGTCGGCACGGATCGCAGCGTCGCGCTTGGCCTGGTCGGGGTTGTGGCAGATCACGAACCGGTCGGCGGTATCGGGGAGTTGGACTTGCTTGACCTGCATGTTGTCGGCCACGTGCGCGTAGCGTCCCTGGCGCGACAGGGCCGCTTGGGCGGCGGGTGAGCCAGAGCGGATCTTCTCGCCGAGGATGTAGTGGCCTCCGGCCCGCTGCAGGAAGCGGCGGTTGGTCTCGGAGGCGAAACCGCGGTCGGCGACCCAGACAACCCGGGTCAGCTTCCACTCGCGCAGGTCCTCACGGACCTGGCGGATCAATGCCTGGTCTGCGGTGTTCCCGGGCCAGCTCCAGATTCTGATCGGGATGCCGGTGCGAGTGACGGCCATGCCGATGACGACCTGCGGCAGGTCGGGTCGGTGGTCCTTGCTCTTCCCGTAGGCGCGGAACGACGCCGGTTTCTCATCGTCGCCGGTGCTTTCGGCGGCCTGGCTCGACTGCGTCGTGTCGGCCGGCTCGTCAGGAAGGCGGCGGCCGTGTTCGTCGCGGGCAGCGGGGGTGTCGGCTTCGCCGGTTTCGAAGTAGGTGCTGGTGGTGTCGAAGAACAGCAGGTCGACTTCGAGGTTGAGCAGGTCGGCGACCTGCCAGTAGACCTCTTCGGCGAGTCTGTCCTCGATCTTCAGGAGCCAGTCCATCGCCCGGTAGCAGGCGTCGTCGCTGGTGGCGGCGAGGCCCGGGATGTGGCTGTCGTGCTCGATCCAGCGGGTGGCAGCGAGCTTGGAGCTCGGTGCCAGGGCCCGGTTGGCGACCAGCGCGAACAACACCCGCTCGGCGGCCGGATCCAGACGGCTGCTCGTCAGGAGCTTCTTCATGACCGTGTCGATGCCGATGCGGTGCCACAGGCCATCCAGGGCGTGGGCGCCACCCATCGGCCGCGAGGCCAGGAACGTCAGGTCCGCTCCGGAGGTGGCCCGCAGGGCGGCGGCCGGGTCCAGGAGCTTGGCGAGCGAGGCGACCAGGCGCTCAATGCCGGCACGGTCGAGTTGGTCCTCGCGGCCGAAGCTGTGCAGCACCTGCGGGCGGGAGGTGCCAGTGGCGGCGTCCCACTCGTTGTGCGCCAGTTGCAGGTAGCGCACGGTCGAGCCGTCCTTGTTCTTCCGCGTCGTCGCCCGTACGTACATGGTTCCAGACCTTAACAGCATTACCGCAGCTCAACGCATAGTGATCAAGCGGAACGTGTTACTAGGCGATTCTGGCCTTTCCACCAGGCCGGAATCCCCTCACCTGCGACAACGCCCTCCTCCCTGCCAGGCCCCCGCCATTAACTGCGGAACGCAGGCACGTAATAGCGCTCGTTGAAGCGCACCCCGCTCGTCGTCAGCGTGCGGGTGCGGCCGTCGTCGGCGAGCGTGTACCGGTGCAGCAGTTCGCGGTCCACATCCTCGATCGGGGTCGTATCGGCCCGCCACGCCTCAAGCGGCGTGAGGCCGCCCAGGGCCTGGGAGGTGTGCTGGGTGTTCCACCACGTGATCCACTCCAGCAGCAGCCGCACGAACTCGGCAAACGGCAACGGCTCCGCCCCCTCAACGCGGGTGCTGCGAGCGCCGGGGCGCAACCGCAGGGAGGGGGCGTGGGTGTAGCGGGGCAGGGACGCGAAACGCATCCGCTCGGCGCACCGGTTCAGGTTCTCGATCGACCCCTTCAAGTCCGGCCGGTAGGCGGGCAGATCCTGCACCGGCACCGCGAAATGCCCGAGCGCGTCGGCCACCGTCGCGGACAGGAAGTCGGCGCCGCGGTCGATCCGCACCAGCGAGGGCAGGCCGCTGATCGGCCCGTACGGAGCTGTAGGGTCCTCATCCCGCCGAGAGCGCGACCCGCAGCGCCGCGAGGATCGCGTCCCTGGAGGGCTGGTGCGGCGTGATCGCCGCCCCCGGGACCGCGCCGGTCGCGCAGTCGATGAACCAAGTCACCCACGGGAACACCAACTCGCCGTCCAGGAGCACCTCGACCGGCACATGCTTGTGATCCGCCTCCCAGCAGGCATTCCGCCACAGCCTCGGGCGGCGCGCCGACCTCGATCAACTCGGGATGCGCTGGTAACCCGAGCGGGGCACGCACGAAAGGGGGTGGGCGGGTACTCACGGGAGTACCCGCCCACCGCCTTACGACTGCTCTGCAGGCGCTGGCTCAGCGGCGCCTGTGCCGGGAGAGGACGCGGCGGGACAGGTGGGCTTTCATCCTGCGGCGTCCCAGGCTTGTCCGTCATCCGGGCCGATGAGTCGTCCGTGTTCCGACCGGGCGGCGTCGAGCAGGCGGCGCCAGGACGTGACCAGGGGGCGCCGTCGCAGGAGAGCCCGCCGCTCACGCTCGGTCATGCCGCCCCAGATTCCGTGCTCGATGCGATGGTCGAGGGCATAGGCGAGGCATTCGGTGCGCACCGGGCAGCCGGTGCAGAGGGCCTTGGCCCTGTTCTGGGCCGCGCCGTCCACGAAGAGCTCGTCCGGATCTGCGGTTCGGCAGACCGCTCGTGCACCCCAGGCATGCTGATTTTCCCCGTCCACCCCGACGCCGTCCTCTCCCCGGTCCGGCCCGCCATCCTCCCCTGGGCAGGCGCAGTCCGAGAACGGTATGGCAAACGCGCGCGGCATGAGACATCGTCGAAGTGCTCTGCGTGGTGACGGGGAGCCGGTGCCATCGAAGACCAAGATCGGGCGGGCTCTCGGCCCAGGCTCGTCCGAGCCGATGCTCGCAGGTCCCGGCCCCAGGAGCCCACGGATGGGCGTCGTCAACTTGAGTGGGGTGTCTCGGGGCTGGGAAGATCGCCGGGTTCGTTGATCTTCTCGGGGAGAGGTCCGTTGTGGGGCCGAGGCGTCGGTGTCTCAGGGGTTCCGGTTCCCGCCGGAGGTCATCGCCCACGCGGTGGGGCTGTATCACCGCCTTGAGGAAAGTCGCGGCCGCCCAAACCATCACAGAGCGCATGCCAAGCAACTAAAAAGCCCGGCCAGTGGGTTCGGAACCTGGCCGGGCAGTGCCGGATCTGCCAGAGCCGTAGAAAGACCCGACGCGATGATCATTGCAGACCATCTTTCAGGCCGCCTCTGCCTGCGGCCGAACCGCGAACAAGCCCAGGGCCCGTTGCCAGGTACCGGCGTGCATCCGGGCAGCCAGTTCCTCAGCCTGCCGCCCCGGCACTCACGTGCATGTCGGGATGCGGGAACACTGCGAACCAGGCTCCACCCGGCAGGGAAGTGAAGAACGCCAGATGCACCCGCCAGCCCGGCCGTGGCACCGTCTGACGTGTCACGAACAGCAACCCGCGTCCGACGAAGACGACCCGGGAATACGGCTCGTGCACCAGGGCGGTCTCGAAAAACGGATTCCCGGCACCCCGGGCGGCCAGCCGTACATGACCCAGGTCATCCAGCCGAAACGGCCGCTGTACCGGAAGCATCACCGCTCCCTTCGCAGGGGGCGGCCACTGCGCGGCGCGCGACGCGCGGCACCGTGTCGGCGGGAACTTCTTGAACGCATACATCGATCAACGTCAGGACCCCGCCGCAGGTGCCCGGCGACCAGAACGATGTACTTGCTGCCTGCCCTGCGAGTTCTGCGAGGAAGCGCTTCAAGGACAAAGGTGCAGCCATGCCCGTCACCCTACCGACGGGGACGCCCGGCTGACAGGCGGCTTCCCGGCCTACGGCCGGGCATCCGTGAGGCGAGCAGGGCCAGCTCCACGCAGGCAGCGGCGCATGCGCGGACCGAGCACGCAGCGCTCCCACGCCGGCTTCCGCACCGCGGGAAGGCCCCCGGAGGACCCTGCTCACGACCTGCTCCTCGGCCTATGAGCACACCGGTCGATCGCCCGTGAATCCAGCCCCAAGATGCAGTCGGCCTGTGCGGCTACCGTTAAGCCGTGCCGATGACGATCAGCAACTGCTCTGCCTGCGGCGGCCAAACCTGGGTGAACACCGCCGACACCCCACGGTGGTTCTGCGACTGCGGAGCCGAACAGACCGCCTCCACCGCCGCCTGGGCTGTGCCGCTGGTGCAGCGCCGGCCGCAGCGGTCTGCCGTCCGTCACGGCCAGGCATCCTGTGCCGACTACGGCTGCACCCGTACCGAGTGCCGCCAGGCGGCGCGCCGGGCCCGCCGCAGGCGCAACCACGATCGCCTGCGCGGTCTCCCGGCGCGCGTCCCGCCGTACGCCGCCGCCCGGTGGGCTGTCCGGCTGCGTGAACAGGGCATGTCCGCACAGGACATCGCCGACAGGGCCGGCCTGTCCGTGACCCTGGTCCGCCGCCTGCTGCGCACCCCAGAACAAGGCCAGGCGGCGCGGGACATCGCCCGCACCACCGCCGAAGCCATGCTCGGCATACCGCTCCCCGCCCGTCGCGAACCCAGCACCCCGGGCCTGACCGACTCCGCCGAAGCATCCCGGCTCCTGGCCGACCTGGCACGTGCCGGATGGCCTGCCCCCGCACTCGCTGCACGTCTTGGCGTCAACCCCCGCACCGTCGCCGAAGTCCGCGACAAACGCCCCCGCCTCCATCTCGACCTCGCCCTGCGGATTCGCCGCCTGCACCGCGAACTGATCAGCCTCGACCCCGTCAGCCAAGGCATCCGCCCCGCCGACGCCGCCCGCGTCCGCACCGCAGCCGCCCGAAACACTGCCGGGCTCTGAGGAACATCCGCCGCCGACCCAGGAGAGCCCCGTTGACCGCGACAAGGTACGTCACGACACCAGAACTGGCCGCGCGTGGCTGGACACCCGCGATGATCCGCAACCTGCTCGGCACCGCCGACCGCCGCCAACCCAATCCCCGCTACCGCAGGGCCTCCCCCATGCAGCTGTATGACATCCGGCGGGTCGAGCAGGCCGAGGCCGGCCCCGAGTTCACCGCCGCCCGGACCAAGGCCGCACGCCGCTCCGAGACCGCCCGGCAAGCCGCACACCGCCGCAGGACAAAGACCATGACGGCCGTCGAGCAACTCGCCATCACCGTGCCGGTGATGGGCCGCAAGGAACTCATCGAGCGGGCCTGCGATGCCTACAACCGATGGGAAGGCGGCTTGTTCGACGAGCCCGCCGGCCCCGACTCCGACCCGGCGTTCATCGAACGCATCACCGTCAACCACATCCGGCACGACCTCGCCGAGTACGACCAGACCCTGGCAGACCAGTACCGCCTCCTCGGCGGTGATACGGCCAAAGCCCGGATCCGCGAACGCGTGTACGAAGCGACAGCCCACGCATATCCCTACCTCGCCGAAGAGTGCCGCCGACAGCAACACCGCCACGTCGACAACCACACCTAGCCCTGGATTTCGCACGTGGTGATGTGCTGTCGACGTTCGCCGGTTGCGACACGGCCTCATGGTCAACGTCGCTTTCTAACGACTTGGGGAGCAATGGCGTTGGGCCCGTGACATGCGAAAAGACCGCACGGTTAGGAAGGTTGTGAAGCGATCCTGGGCCCGTGCGGCCTGTAGCCATCCTGCCCTGTCCGGTGTCTCACGCCAACATCTCGGCGACTTGATCGAAGAGCTCGCGCCGAAGTGGGCGGCAGTTCGAGAATCGGTCCTGCGCGAGCGACGTGGCGGTCCCCGCATGCGGGCGGCAGGTGCCGGCCGCAAGCAGAAACTGGCCTTCACCGACCGGCTGCTGGTCACACTGGTCTACCTGCGTCACCAGCTGCCGCATGCCGCACTTGCCCAGCTGTACGAGGTGGACCGCTCCACCGTCTCGGCCGCGATCCGCGAGGTCCGCCCGCTCCTGGCGGCCCGTGGCTTCGCCGTCCCCGACCGCCCGGGGGTGCGGCTGCGTACCCTGGAGGACGTCTTCGCTTACGCCGCCGCGGAGGGCGTGGACCTGCGCATCGACGGAACCGAGGTACAAGTCCGCCGCCCGCGTGCGGGACGCCCTGGCCGCAAGGCGTTCGTCTCCGGCAAGAAGAAGCAGAACACCATCAAGACCACCACCTTCAGCGACCACCAGGGCCGTACCCTCTTCTCCGGCGTCATCCGGCCCGGCCGCATGCACGACCAGACCGCCGTGCGCACCGAGGGAATCGCCGAGCAGTTCCACCAGCACCCGATGGGGCGTCGTCAACTTATCGAGGCTGGTGGGTTGTTGGGGTGTGGCAGGGTGTGGTGGGGCCGGATGGCAGCCTTGGTTCAGCCTGCCGTGGGCAGGGCAGTGACGCCGGTGATGTGGTCCCAGACGGTGAAGCGGGTGGTCATCTCTGCCCGGTATGCGGGTGCGGTCATCAGGTGACGGCGGGGCCGGAAATGAGGCGAAATCTGACTGAACGCGGACAGGAACTTCTGGGCTGACCGGGGCGAGCGGAAGTACTTCATGGCGCGTTCGCGCTGCCTCGTCGGTTGGGCCCGTCAAGAAACAAAGTGTCGACGAGCACCGCTCCTGAGCTGCAGCGTCAAGAGCAGAAACACGCAAGTTATTTCTTGACGGGCCCGTTGGTGGCTGTTCTCGGCCCGGAGGTTGTCAATTCCTTTGTGTATGTAGAGGTGTGTGGCCTTGCTGGTCGGGCCTGCGGGTTGGCTACTGTCGGTGATCTTGCTGGGGTCAGAGGGGGAGGCGGTCGGGGAAGGCGAGCATGAAGTGGTTCATGGCGCGTTTCCAGCCGAGGGTGCCGGTGCCGCGGACGCGGCCTTTGGGGATGGGACCGTCGCCGTCGATGTGGCGGCCTTCGATGCGGCGGATGCCGAGGTAGAGGAGTTTGACGGCGGCGTCGTCGCTGGGGAAGTGGCCGCGCGTCTTGGTGATCTTGCGGAGCTGGTAGTTCAGGGATTCGATGGCGTTGGTCGTGTATATGACCCTGCGTATCTCGCGGTCGAAGGCGAGGAAGGGGATGAATTCTTCCCAGGCCCGTTCCCAACTGGCAATCAGGCCAGGGTAGTTCTTGCCGTAGTTTGACCGGAGCTCGTCCAGCGCGGTCAGTCCCTTCAGCTGTAGATCATGGTGGTTGCGGGAGTTCTGTTGGTGTGTCGGGTCCGGCTGGGACGGTGTGACCGTGTGCTCGGCGGCGTCGGTGGCAGGCACGGGCGATGGCCTGGTGGAGGCGGCGGTAGGCGGACCAGGCCAGGCCGTGCCGGATGCGTTGGTGGCGGTCGGGCAGCGGGGTGAGCAAGATGAGCAGGCGCCTGATCTCGAAGGCGGTGAAGCGGACGGGGGCGGGTGGGCTGCTGGGATCAGGCGGGTCCCCCTCTCTCGGCGACGGGTGCTGTCGGCGCGGGCTGGCCGTAGCGGGTCCGGGCCAGCGGGCCGTTCTCGCGGGCGGTGGCTGCGTCGCAGCCGACCAGGAACGCGGCGGCCAGCTGGGCGAGGGTGACGTGCCGGTACCAGCCGTGGAAAGAGCGGACCTCGTAGTCAGCCATCCCGCAGGCGGACTTCGCCAGCTTGATCGCCTCTTCCACCCGCCAGCGCGCGCCCGGCACCAAAACGATCTCCTCGACCGGGGTGTCGGCCGGGCCCCAGCCCAGGTAGTAGTCGCGTTTGCCGGGATCCTCCAGGCGGCGTCGCGCGACCAGCCACCGCGCCCACGCCTGGCCATCGACCATCTCCTCCTCGCCGGGGAGTCGCCGCACCCACCACTGCCACGTGCGGGTATCCAACTGGGAGGGCCCGGCGGGCAGTTCGACCCAGTCCTCCTCCCGCGCGACCCGCTCCACCAGCCGGGCGGCGTGCCGCCAGCCCGGACGCTGCAGCACCGGCGAGTTCGCCTGCACGTTGACCACGTACGGCAGACGATGTTCCTCCAGGAAGGAACGGAACGCACGCTCGCGCCCGTACACCTCGTCGGCGGCCACCCACACCTTCCCCGGCTCCTGAGGCAGGTCGGGCAGCGCCCGCTCGATCATCGCCTCCGCCAGCCGTGGCTTGGTCAGGAAGCCGCGCTGCTCGGGCACGTGCGCGGCCCGGCAGCGATCCGGCTCGTCCGTCCATTCCCGTGGCAGGTACAACTCCCGGTCGATCAACGCCTGCCCCGCACCGGTGGCCCACGCACACATCACCCCGATCTGGCAGGGGAATACCCCGCCGAGCGTCCCGGAGTGCTGCCTCGCCACCCCGGCCGAAGCCTTCCCGCGCTTGGCGAACCCGGTCTCGTCCACCACCAGCACCCCGGCCCCGCCGGGCCCCGCGCCCACGCCGTCGTCCGCCAGCTCGGCGACGGCGTACCGGCGGGTGAAGTCCCGCACCCCCTCCACGTCCCACTTCGCCCGGTCCAGCAAGTGCTGCTGGTTCCACGGCACACGCTCTCCGGCCCACTCCGCCAGCTGCCAGCCGTTCTTGCGCGAGACCGGCCCCAGTAGGCCCCGGACGCACATCTCCCCATGCCACTGCGTCTCCACCCGGCCGAACAGGTCCCCGACCCCCACCAGCAGATCGTCCAGCCGCCCCGCCCACTCCTCCGCCCACTCCCGGTCCGACACCTCGACCGGGACATCCAGCAACTCCGCCTTCATACACGGCAGTTACCCAGCTTAGAGACCCTCGAACTCCCGCAACCACCATGATCTACAGCTGAAGGGTTAGACACGGCAGCTGTAGTTCTTGATCGGTTGGTCATTGTTGCTGGTCAGGTGGTTGCTGCGGCGGTGATGTTGTTCCAGCGGCGGTGGGCTTCGGTGGCTTGCTGTTGATGGTGGCGGCGCCATGCGGACCAGTGCAGGAGGTGCTCCAGGTCGCGGCGGGGAGGGCGCAGGGCGGTGGCGCGTAGGAGTCGCAGCAGCTCGCGGGTGCTTGAGGGGGCGAGTGGGCCGCTGGGTGTCTGGGCGGCGGCGCGGGCTTGGGTGACGGCCAGGATGGCTGCGGCGAGCATGCTGATCAGGCTCCAGCGCATCCAGGAGTTCCAGCAGGTGGTCTGGCCCTCGTCCAGGCCGCAGTCGGATTTTCCGGCCTGGAAGTCCTCTTCGATTTTCCATCTGCAGCACACCACATCGACCAGGGTGGCCATGGTGACCGCGGTTGCGGAGTGGCAGCGGTAGAAGGAGAGTTCGCGGGTGTAGCGGTGGCGGCGCACCAGCAGGTAGGAGTGGCCCGGCCCGGCGCTTTCGGGGGTGTCGTCGGCGAGGACGCCGATCATGGCCCAGTCGTAGTGACGGTCGCCCTTGGTCCCGTGGCCGGTACGCATGCGCATCCAGGTGCGGCGGGGTAAGCGGGCGGCGAGTTCGGTGGCGGTGAAGCGGCCGGCTGGGGTGGTGACGCGGTGGTCGGCGCGGACCGCGAGGGCGTAGTCGAGGCCGAGTGCCCGTGCATGCCGTCGCAGCTCGCGACCGCCGTACACCTCGTCGCCGGCCAGCCAGCGGGCCGGTATCCCCAGGGCACGTACACGCTGCAGCATGGCGGCCGCGAGCTGTGGCTTGGTGGCGAACAGGGTCTCGTCGGGGACGTGGGTGAGCAGGCGGCGTTCCTCGTCGGCGGCCCACCCGGCGCCCAGGTAGAGGGCGCGGTCGATCAGCGTGTGCCCGCTTACCGAGGCGTAGGTGAGGTGGACGGAGACCTGGCACAGACCGATACCGCCGAGCGCCCCGGAGTACTGGTGGGCCGCTCCCACGCAGTCGGTCGAGGACTTCTCATCACCGGTCTCGTCCACGATCAACACCGCCTGGTCGTCCGCGAGTTCACCGGCCGCCCAGGTCATGAGCCGGTCGCGGGCCAGATCGTGGTCCCACACACCACGGGAGAGGAAGTGCTGCAGCCGGTGCGGGCCCGAGTGCCCCAGCGCCTCGCCGAGCGTCCAGCAGTTGCGCGTATCGAGCTCCATCAGCATGCCCTCGGTCATCTCCCGCGCCAGCAGGCGCGGTTCCCGGCGCGGGAAGCAGTCAGCGACCTCGGCCATCACCGCCCCGAACGCGGCCGTCCACTCCTGCCCGGCTATCGTGGCCTCCACGGCCACCTGTTCCTTGATCGTCGTCACAAACGCTCATGATCACGGTGGCCGTCCCCCTACCCTCGGCCGCCCCCGCACCCCCGTTGACCAGCACGAACACGCCAACGATCAAGAACTACAGCTGCCGTGTCGGTTGTCGCAGAAACGTAGGAAGTTCACTCCTGAGTATCGGGAAGAGGCCGTGAAGATGGTGATCGAGACGTCGCGTCCGGTTGCCCAGGTCGCCCGGGAACTCGGACTTGTCGAAGGCACGCTCGGGAATTGGGTCAACGCCTACCGCCGTGAGAACGTGGGAGAGGAGCCGCCCCTGACGGTGGATGAACGGGCACGGCTCCGCGAGCAGGAACGCGAACTGAGGGAACTGCGGCAGAAGGTCGCTTTCCCGGAAAAAGTCGCAGCGTACTTTGCCAAGGATCCTCGGTGAGCGACAAGTTCGAGTTCATCGATGCCGAGTACGCGACATCCACCACGGATGGCGTCCCGCGACGTGGTGTAGGGGATCAAGACACCGGAACCCGCAGGCCAGGGACATGGCTCAGCCCGTTCCCGTGTCCAACTCACCTCATCAGCACGCTTCTTGGGCTGCCGCCTCCGCATAGATCGCTATGAGCCTCGAACCGGAAGGCGTAGCGCTTGATCCCCTACACCACGTCGCGGGACACGACCCCACCACGAACACCGAAGAGATACCGCCGGTCGCGAAGATGTGTGACTGGCTGGAAGTGTCCCGCTCCGGATTCTACGAATGGCGGAGCCGGCCGGTTTCGGCGACCGCCCGGCGACGGGAGGAACTGAAATTACTGATCACCAAGTCTTTCGAGGATTCTGACGGCACGTACGGCTACCGGCGCGTCCACGCCGACCTCACTGCCTGGGGCGTGGCCTGCGGGCCCGAACTCGTGCGTGACCTCATGCGGGAGCTGGACCTCCAGGCCTGCCAGCCACGGCCGTGGCGCCACAGCCTCACCGAGAACGACGGCCGGGCCGGCCCGATCCCCGACCTCGTGAACCGCGACTTCACCGCCGACGCGCCCGGCCGGAAAATGGTCGGTGACATCACTTACATTCCGACCTGGGAGGGCTGGCTATTCCTCGCCACCGTCATCGACTGCCACACCAAAGCCGTGACAGGCTGGGCGATGGACGACAACTACAAGACTCCGCTCATCGAGGCCGCCATCGAAATGGCGGCGCGCAATCATCCGCTCTCCGAGGACGCCATATTCCACTCGGACCGCGGCAGTAATTACACCTCGGAGCAATTCGCCAAGACGCTGGACAGATTGGGCATCCGGCAATCAGTCGGACGGACCGGTATCTGTTACGAGGTGAGTCGGCGGCGGGAATCTCACCCACCGCCGCTCTCAGAACCGTGCGTGAACCTCGCGACTCACACGGCTCCCATTGTTGAACCAGTAGGCAACGCGCCATGCTTCCAATGAGCGAACATGCCCGGGAACGCTGAGGCGATCTCAGCCAGCCTTCTCCGGGCCTTCCTTGAGGCACGACGATACCGTTTGTACTTCCTTCGGGCCCATTTCACCAGGAACGGATTGATCTGCTGCTCCAGGAACCTGATCAATCTGGACTTGTAGAAGCGCCCATAGTAATTAATCCATCCCGCCACGACGGGGTTGATCATCGCGGCGATCTCCCGAAAGCTCAGCTCGGTACAGCGCCCCAGTCGCCAACTCCGGACAGTCCTCGCCATGGACTTCATGGCTGTTTTGCTCACTGCGGGAAGGAAGCCGGTCTTCAGCCTCCCATCCCGCAAGCGAGCTGCCCGACGACGGAAGGTGTACCCCAGAAACGTGAACTCTGTGACCGGGAACTCCCGTTCACGACCTTCCTGTTTGCAGTACACCACCTTGGTTTTCTCCGGATGGAGATGTAATCCGAACTGCAGCAACCTGCGCTCGATGATGTTGCGGACGAAGTTCGCCTGCTTCTCACTGGCACAGTGCACTACAGCATCGTCGCCGTACCGCTCGAACCTGATCGCCGGATACTCCCGAGCCAACCACGCGTCAAACGCGTAGTGCATGAACAGATTCGACAACAACGGTGAAATAGAAGACCCTTGAGGAGTCCCCTTTTCCCGAATGGCGAGCGTTCCGTCGGGCTGTTGCACGGGGGCGACAAGCCATCGCTTCACATACAACAGAACCCACGAGAGCTTGGTATGCCTTTCCACTGCCGCGATGATGGGGGCGTGCGGCACGTTGTCGAAGAACCCCTGGATGTCGAGATCGATCACCCAAGGATGCCTCCAGCACCGCTGCTTGCACGTCTCCACCGCCTCCAGCGCGGACCTCCCCGGGCGATAGCCATACGAGTCCTGATGGAAGACCAGCTCCGCGTCAGGCTCCAATGTCATGGCCACTACCGTCTGAGCGATCCTGTCGGCCACGGTCGGAACCCCAAGGATCCGAGTCCCAGCGCCGGCTTTGGGAATATCAACCGCTCTCACGGGTGGGGGGAAATAGCTTCCCGAGGACAGCCGATTCCACAGCTTGTACAGGTTGTTCTTCTCATCCTGCTCAAACTCCGCTAACGACTGCCCATCCACCCCAGCCGCTCCCCTGTTGGCCTTGACCTTCAGGTAAGCGTTCCAGACTAGCCGCTTCGGAATATCAAACGGCTTGCCAGCTGGTCTCGTCTCGACCATCCGATTCCTCCCATCACTGGTTGATCGCCGATCGACACCCAACAACACGCCCCCTTCGCTCCGCCTCTATTACGGAGGTTTCATCACTACTACGGGACGTTCCGCCCTCCCGACGCGCGACCGGTACTCCGGCCCTCATGGCTCTTTACCACTTGCGCCTCTCCCTCTCGCGAGCCACGTCAACCCGTGGATCGCAGTTTCGCGTCAAGGAGTTCTCCAGTTCCGTTGTGAAGCCCCGGACTGAGCTCGCGCCACCTTCATGCCGGACACCGCCAGACCAGTAGACAGGTTCCCGTCTGACTTATCCCAGGACAGCATTGAGGCCCTGGTTTTGATGTCGTCCACGCTTTACGACACGTCATCAGTGGTTCACTTGCGTTCGCCTTCTCAGCCCCCACCTGCCGCATTCAGTACGGCTTTTCCATGACGCTCACCACCACGGCTCATTCACCGCAGCAGCTCATGGTGGTTTGACACCTGCACCTGCATGCCGATGCCGAAGGACCTACCTTCATCTCCACAACAGCATGGCGACCGTTCGTTTCCGTCTTCTACATCAGAAGCTCACAATCACCTTCTGGACACACCAACGCGCTCGCCGAAAGCTTCAATGCAGCCCTCAAACGCGAGACGCTCCGCGGCGCCCACCGCTTCGACGGGGCCCGCGCCTGCCGCCTGGCCGTCTTCCGCTGGACCACCCGATACAACACCCGCCGACGGCACTCCGCGAACGGACAGCAGGAGGCTTATTCACGGGGTCACCAGCCGTTCTTGTAGAAGGCGAGGGCGGTGACGGTCTTGGCGACGAGGGGGAACCGGGTGAGAGGGCCGCGATAGCGAGTGGCGAGGACCTTCCAGTCCTTCAGATGTGCGATCGCTCGTTCGACGGCGGCGCGGAGCTTGCCGATGCTCTGGTTGAACACCTTGTCTTTGACGGGGCGTTCCTGACCGGGTGGCTTGCGGCGGGCGGTGAGCATGCCGGAGCCGACATAGCCCAGATCCCCCATGCTCTCCCGGTCGGCGAAGGCTTTGGGAAAGTGGGACTGGCGCCAGGCGTACATGTCGTGCCGACTGCCGGGTACCGGCGCGGAGACGGCGAGCAGGTCCCCGCTGAGAGTGGCGGCGACCTGCAGGTTGAAGCCTGTGTCACGATGCTTGCCGGAGAACATCGTGGTGCCCTCGCTCGCCCAGTCCCACGTGGTGACCAGGGTCCCGTCGGCCAGGACGATCCTGCCGTGTGAGGCGTCGGCGGGGTCGGGCACATGCTCGGCCAGGGCCGTCTCCACCACCGGGAGCAGCGTGGTCCACCGGCGCGAGACGGTGGCCTGGGAGATGTGGAACAGTTCCGCCGCCGCTTGCTGGACGGGGTTCTGCCGCAGCAGGAACAACACCAGGACCACGGACTTGTACAGGCCCAGCGCCCACATCCGTCCCGGCACCACGGGCGGATCGGGGTCCTCCACCAGCATCGTGTGGACCCGGACCACCAAGGCCTCCAGTTGATCCGCTTCCAGCCCTGTCGTAACGTTCCAGCTCAACGGCCCTACCCCGGTGGAAAACTGACGTCGTCGCAAACGCCAGGCTACCGAGCAGAACCGTCTTGCTGATCAAGAAACCAAGCCCGTGAATAACCCTCCAGGCACCGATCGCCTACGAGCAACAGTCAGCTACCCTGACACTCGCCGCATAACAAAACGAACAGGTGTCCACCCCTCGGGGTCAAGGCCCATACATCGCACGAGAGATCTACCGGCTCATCGTCCCCACGAGGCAGGCGACCGACCATCCAGACCCCGCACAAACCACTGCTTGACATCCATAGGGGCATCAACGCCTTCGGTAGCACGGGCCACAGTCAGAAGATCCGCAGCGACTGTCCGTCAGGTCGGTCACTACCTGCACGCTCACCCCAATGCCGATGGTGCGCCGAGCCAGTCACTATCGCTGGGCCGGTTTCGTGGGCAGTGTCGCGCCTATGGAACGATACGCCACGGCCGTGACCAGCACCAGTATGGCGAATGCGCCAAGCAGGGCGAGCGTGAGACCGCTGTTGAACGCCTCCGCTGTAGCAGTAGAGATCGACTTGTCCGCCGAGGCGCGTGAGGGGGAGATAGTGAGCGCCGTGGCAAGTTGCTTCTTGGTGAGCTTGCTCGATGCGTCGTCGGTGAGGGCTCGGCAGTAGCCAAGGGTGAGAAATGACGAGTACACAGCTATGCCGATAGCTCCGCCGAGCATGCGGGCCGCGGCAAGGACCGCGGACGCGGTGCCGGGGTCGGTGGCCTTGGCCGTGCGCCCCACAGCAACGTTCAACGCGCTGTTACCCGCGCCCAGCCCTGCCCCGACTACGAGGCAGGCCAGCACTTGGGACGGGCCGGGGCCCTGAGACAGTGCCATAGACAGCAGGACGGCGCCCAAAGCCATTGCTGCTGCCGCTCCGGTCAGTACGGTTCTGCCGCCAAAGCGTTGAGAGAGGCGGGCCCCAACAGGAGCCGCCAAAAGAATCGCCAATGCAGCCGGGGTCATGTACGCGCCGATCAGCATCGGGCGCAGGTCGGCTACACGGCCCAGATAGATAGCGTAGTAGTAAGTGAATCCGCCGAAGGCGAAAAAGAGGGCGCAGGCGAACAGCGCGTAGGAGCGGAACGCCGGTTCCCCCAGCAGGTGACCCGCGAAAGCCGGATGACGGGCTCTCGACGTCATAAAGCGCAGGGCCAGGCCCGCGCCTACGGAGACCATCGCGGCACCTGCCAGATGGGGCCACAGCAGAGATGCACCCTGCCACACCGTGAGCCCGTAGAGAGCACCTGCGAGGGACAGAGCCAGCAAGGCTTGGCTGACCGGTGCGATAGGAGCCGTCCGTCGCTCGTGCCGATCCGGCAACCAGCAGAACGCGACGGCGAACCCGAGCACCGAGCCCACTGCGGTGACGGCGAAGGGGCCGCGCCAGCCCGCAATCTGCATGGCAACAGCTCCGACCGCCGGTCCGGCCACCGCACCCGCTCCCATGGTCGCCGTCCACGCCCCCACAGCCTGGGCGCGGTCCGACGGATCAGGATGGGCGCGTACCACGATGGCGAGTGTCAGCGGCGTGAGCACAGCGCCCCCGGTGCCCTGCAGAGCGCGGGCGGCGATCAACTGAACCGGGTCAGCAGCCAGGGCGCACAGCGTGGCGGCGATCGCGAAGATACTCAAACCGGCCAGGTAAACACGCCTATGCCCCAGGCGGTCACCCAGGGCACCGGCCATTAACAGAGTTGAGCAGACAGGCAGCTGATAGGCAATAACCACCCAAGCAACCATCGTCTCCGACAACACCTGTTCCTGGGCCAAACCAGGCAGAGCGACCGCAGTCAACGCGGTATTGGCACTTCCCAGGAAGAGGCCGAATCCGCAGGCCGCAAGAGCACGCCGGTCAACGGACAAATCATTATCCCTTCTGGACCATCAGCATTGCCATCGGCCGGTTCACAACCCGACTTGACCGATTGCGTGCCGATTCCACCTTCCTGAACGTGGCCTTCAGTACCTTTCGAAGAGATCGCTCCGCGTTCTGCAACCTCCCTTCAGGCCGCCTCGTGACTTCCGGTAACGAGTTCCTTCATCCTGAGCGATGCCCCTCGCTCCTTTTAATTCGGCAGAGCGAAGAAGGGTTGAATGAGCATTTTCAGCGGCCACTCTCGAGGGTGAGGATGGCTTTGGCTGCTGTGGTGAGCCAGGTCGGGCTGCAACGTGCCTTGCGGAAGATGCGCCACGTTTTGAGGCGGGCCATGCCGCGTTCGACGGGGTAGCGGAGGCGGGCGTGTGCCTTGTTCAACGACCGCTGGCTGACGGTGAGTTCTTGGCGTGGACGGCGGCGTTGCGGGGTGGCGAAGGTTTCCGCCGGCGCCGAGATAGCCCAGATCGGCCAGGACGGGGATGCCGAGACGGATGCAGGTGGTGATGATGCGGTGCCGGCGGGCTGCGGTGAGGTCGTGCGTGCGGCCCGGCAGAACCGGTGAGACCCATAGAATCCGGCCCGTCGGATCGGTGATGACTTGGAGATTCACGCCGTGGCGGCGGTGCTTGCCGCTGTAGTCCCTGCGGCCGTCGCCGACCGGTCTCACTCCGCCAGTGTGCCGTCGACCAGCACATACCCGGCCTCGCTCTTCGCCTCGCGCAAGGCTTGGGTCAGTCCCGGAGCCCGGCGTGCCAGAAGTGTGACGACGGAGCAGACGTAGGCCTGCGCGGTGCCGACGCTGATCCGGAACCCGGCCGCGATCTGGGCCAGGGTGGTGTGCTGGCGCAGGTACACCAGCGCGACCAGGGCACGCTGTGCGGACGCAGCTTGCACCGGCGGTCACCCTCCCGGAGGACGATCAGCATCGTCACCGTCTCCACGAGGGCGTGCGGCAGGTCGAGTAAGGCAGGATAGGCAATCAACGGGGCTCCCCGGCAACCGAGATGAGACGTCAGATACCTCCCTCAACTGCCCGGGAGCCTCGCCCGTTCTGCCACCCGCATGCTTCCACCAGCTTCACCCGATCAGTGGCCAAGCTGAAAATGCTCAATCAACATTGGCCGAGGACTTGATGGGCCTGCTGCATGCTCTGGACTATCGCATGATTAACCTCTAAGGTAAGTCGACTCATTTAGAGCGCCTCCGCGAAAGGTATGACAATTTGCTCCACATGCTGACAAACACCTTCTCCATGACCCTTAGGATTCATACAGTGACTAACACGCCTCACATTCTTTACCCAACCCGATGGCAGGGTGTGCCAATCCATAGGCGATGCGGTCTCCCCTCTTTGAGGGCAACGGCGCGGATAGTTTTCAGGACAGACTTGTATCACTCGCACACCTTCCGGTTTAGTAGCATCTTTCTGTGTCTTACGTCGGCGTGCTTCGCCATCTCCAGGTGAATATTTCATTTCGACCAATTGGAAATCGCCGCGCTGGCAGATTATTTGCCAGATTGTGTACGCTGCCTGTGTCCACGCAGCAGGCCCGCTCAGCGGGCTGGGTCTGATGAACCTTGAGCCGACTTCGAACAGGACGTGACTACATGCCACCAGAGGAGGCTGAATGTATCGATGACTCAAGCAATAGAATGTTAGCCAAATGCTAGGAGTCTTATATGCACTCCCTGCGTGGCGAGCCGCACTGGCACTAGCCACCCCTGAGGGAAGATCCTGACGTGATGGCGGCCAACGCCCCCAGGAAATAGCTACCACCGGCGACAATGTTGGCGATCTTCCTGGCTTACTCTCGCTCTCGCAATAGCCGAGCGGTAAGGCAAACACCATGAATCCGTGGACACTTGGCATTCGAGCCGGATTCACCCGCTCCTTCGGCGGCTGAGCCGCCGCCGCTAGGGCCAATGCTGACGCGCCAGTATCCACATAGTATAAAATTGCTCCTTCCAGCCTATCCCTTTCGAGGCTTGCAATTTCCGCTCTCGTTAAGGACTTCGGTAGCGATTTAAAGAAATCACCATTGGCGATACAGGCGGTATGGCCAGATTGAAGAATTGGACTTACTGAAACTATACCCCCCTCCCCCTTTAGATTTTCACAAAATAGAGTCCACCACTCAAGTAGAGCGCTGGGGGACGCGCCCCAAGGCAGTGCTACCGCGTCCGGGTTTGACATACACTTCCTCCCGGAATTGACTTATTCTGGATTAGATCATTACGCTGCGGGTCCTATCGGTGTTCAAGATTCGACCATTCAGGTTTTCGTGTTGAAGCTGGGCTAAAGATGCACGGTTTAACAAGTGCGCTCCTTTGCCCAAAATGACGCACTTGAGGCTCCATAGGGAAATGAACGGTGCTCTTCATGCTTCAGCGGTCCAGTACTTGATAGAGATATTTGCTCTAAGGTTCCACGCTAGGCGCTTTATCCCTTCAAATACATTTCCGTACCGGCCCCGTGATCTGGAAGCTGTCGACAAATCTTCCGATGCTTGTTTGTCGCAGCCTTCAGCAAGTCACTCGAAATTACCTGTGCGTAGTCACATTCGCCGATCTGCCTTTTAGGTAAAGGCGCGCACAGACCCTCGCCGCCTCGCCTCCGCCGCACCGTTTCCTGAGTTTTCACCATGCGATCTATGTCCTCAATGATCGGGTGGTAAACGGCAAGCCCTAGGCTCCTACACAACTCTATGATCCGAACACATTGATCCTCTGTTATCCAGCTCATCAAAACCGCGATTTGTGCACTCAAACACATTTCAATCGACACGGCGTGACCATGCAGAAGGCGAGCCGACAGCTCGAACTTATTGCTCCATGTGTGGCCGTAGGCGTGCGGGCGATCCTCATATACTTCAAATAGATTGGTTCCCTCATGCTTAAGGTAGGAGGCTACCGTGCGGTACAGCACGTCATCTGCCACATCGGCAAGCTTGGGATCTCGGAGATCCGAAAAGCGCGCGCTTATCAGTGCTGCACCATGGCGTTCAAGTATGCTGAATAGCTCAGAATCATCAACGATTCCCATTTTGACGATTTCAGCTACGCCGTGCCTGACATACGCTGGATCGAGGGTGCCAAATAGGTTGCGATCGACCAAGGTAATAATAGGAGGATGAAATGCCCCGAGGGAATTCTTGAAGTTGTGCGCGTTGACGCCCGTCCGAGGGGAAGGGCCGGCGTCTATTGCGGCTATAAGGCTGGTTGCTAACATTACATATGGCGTGCGGCGGTGAAGCAACGAGCAGGCCATACCTGCCACATCGTGTAGAACGCCTCCACCAATTATCAAGACTGGTTCCTTGCGCGGCTGATTAATGTCGGGTGAGGCTAGATAGTCTACTATTTTAAGAACGCTGGAAAGATTCTTATCCTCCTCCTTGGCTGGACATTCGAGCATCCGCAATTTAATGCCATGCTCGGCAAAATAGGATTCAATCCGTGCCCTGTAATGGGCAAGGACTTCCTCGTCGACAACCGCAGTACACTGCCCAAACGTTTGATATATTTCCGTCAGTGTATTATTCTGCGCCGCAAAGATGTCGGCGGTTACCCTGTACTCGGAAGTCAGCGTAAAACTTGATGTTAGCTCGAGGCGCCTCTCACAAGAATTTCCATATAGCAGTCCTTTGTTATCATAGTGAGTTCCGATTCGATATGAGCTGTCATGCTCGCGGCCGATCTGCCGTCGACTGATGTCCTTCTCTGTGGACGCTGGCAACATCTCAGAGCCTTTCTGGTTATTTCGCAATTTACCTGTCCCGACCCTCTGAGTAGGAGCGTGAATTTTGCCCAAGGAGAGTGCTTTACCTGGCTGGCCCCGGTCAGCAGACAGCACACAACAATAATGGCGGTCAAGCGATAGGGAAAGTCCGGGAACTAATAGAAAGCCAGAAGCATCCTGCGCTAAAAGTAACTCTGCAAACAGAATTGGTGGGAAACGGTCTAAAGAAACGGTGTTCCGGCGTTCAGGCCTGCAATCGTCCGACCGTACAGTTCGAGATTCGTATTGATCTCGAGCATGGCATGAAGTGAAAGTGCCTGCATGTCGCGTGTGATTCGTTGAATAGGAATGTTTTGCTGAATCGATGATGCCCCACTGATGGAGTTCAGTATCTGGGTTGCCTGCCGGGACAGCCGGACTACCTGTGCTACCTCGCACCGTAGGGCGGCGCGCTGCGCCTCGCTCAGTTCCGCTCGCTCTTCGGCAGTACTCCACACGGTTCGGGCTGCATGCCAGGACAGTAATTCGGCACTTTTTATGGCGACAGCTGCTTCAGCAAGATTTAGATGTGTCACCGGTGCTTCAGCCTGTACAGCGTAGCCGGTGTAAGTGATACCTCGGCCTGGAAGCCGCTTAAGGAAGGCTTCCATAGCACCTCGCGCTATACCGAGGGGCGCACCAGTGCTGTTGGCCAGGACGAAAGGGAAAAACGCACACTTGTACAGCGTGCTTGTCCTATTGGACTCCGACTGATATTCGCCGCGGGAGGCTGCCTCGACAGGAAGTGTGCGGTGAAGTGGAACAAATACATCTTCGGCTACGACAGTATTACTGCCAGTGCCGGCCAGGCCGCTAGGATTCCAATCTCTCACAATCTCTAGATCTCGTATCGGGACGAGCGCCAGCAAAGTAGACTGAGATGCGTTGTCGCTGTCCACTTGCCCGGCAAGCATGTCCCAGTCTGCATGCAAACATCCGGTGTTGAATGGCCATCGACCCGTTAGACGGTAGCCGCCTGTTACAGGAACCAGATGTCCGTGCGGGCTCAGAACACCTGCCACGCGGGCATCTGGAGCTTCAAATACTTCATCTTGAGCCATGTCATCAAATAGGCCCACAAACCAGCTAGTCACTGAGAAGACTGAATTTACCCATGCCGTTGAGGCGCAGCCTTTGCCCAGTGCAGCAAGAACACGAACTTGGGTAGGTAAATCTGTCTCCAGACCACCATAACGCTTCGGCGAGGTCATTCGAAATAACCCCGCGGATTGAACCAGTTCCAGATTTTCGTCTACCAGTTGACGATTGTACTCGCACTGGCCAGCATTTCGCTGCAGAGCCGGAATCAAATTGTTGGCTTGACGGACCAATTCGCTCTCTGCGTGAGAAGTTGACTTCCCGGAAATTGATGCATTGATCACCGTTACACCTCGCCATCCTGTTTATTCGGCCCTAGATGTCGCCACTACCCGAGGGTTGGAATGGCATTTATACCGTAACATTTTCGGCTATATTTTGTAGCCGATAATGGCACCATTTGCGCCAGCTGCTTTTACGGAGAATTTGACATGCTCAATCTTGGTGAATCCGGAATCGAGAAGCCAGCTAGCGTATTCCTTCACGGATCGATTTCGTCCGTAGGTTTCGATCAGCATATTCAAGTTCATGAGTGCAGCGGACTGGGGTCCTCCTCTGCCATCGTCTATGAATGCTTCTGCGATGACTATGCAGCCCTTGTTTTCTAGCGCTGCATAGCATCTCCCGAGGAGCTCAATGCATGTCGGGTCTTCCCAGTCATGAAGTATGTTTGACAGGAGGATCGAATCAAATCCGCTAGGGAGCGGAGAATTACTCAAGAAATCTCCAGCCCTCACAGATATTCTGCCGGTGGTATCTTGTTGATTAAGCGCGTTCCTCGTAATGTCGCACGCGAAAGGCAGATCAAAGACCGTGGCTCGAAGTTGCGGAAAAGTCTTGCACAGTGCGAGGCTAAACGATCCAGGCGCACCTCCTAAATCCAGGACGCTTTGGTACTTGCTGAAGTCGAACGACTTGCTCAAAGCAGCAGCCGTGAACACGGATAACGAATGCATGGCCTTCCAGAAGTAGTCCACTTTTAATTTGTTCTCTGGGGAAAATAATTCACCTCTCTCTGTAAAATTTTTTCTTGCAGGATCCCTAGAGTATAGGGCCATTTTCAGCTTAACCCAATTCAGGTACTCACCCTTATCTACGTAGGCGATATAGTCACCGAAATAGAATTCTTGCCCCTCTACCAGGAATTTTTGAGCAAGCTCACTATTGCGATATTTGCTGGCATCCTTCTTTAGTAGGCCTATGGAGGCGCAGGCGGAAAGGATAGCGTCCGCAGAATATTGGGAAACTCCAAAACGTTTGGATACGTCGCTGGTTGTTACGCCCTGACTGTCCTTCAACCAGGTAAACAACTTCATTTCTATACAGACTGCAAGAAGGCGGGAAACTCGGAATCCGTCCGCGATTTCAAGTAGGGGAGCAGGGCTAAGGAGCTCTTCTTTGTCTGGAATGTCAGCGTGGCGCATATGTTACCCCCTGCTGAGGTAAGAAAGGGTCATAGCTTGAAGGAGGGTCGAGGCGTTTAGTGCTGCTTGGGACTCTGGCGTCTAGCATTGCGTGCGTCGACAGCGTTTGGCCTGTCGTCAAGTACATGCGCTGTGAGGGAAGAGGGATGCGGTATGCCTGTCGTTCTGCTTGTGCGGAAAGGTGACAGGAGTTGGCCTGTCGGCTGCTGTTGCAGGTATGCAGCTAAGGCAAAGGTGCCGACAAGTCGCACTTTCGATCAAAACGGATAGGCAGTTTAGGGATCAAGCTTTGACTATCGCATTGACTTGATTTGCATCATATCCCTGATTGCAAGGCGTGTATATAGCTGGTGAATTTGAGAGCGTGTCAAATATCGAAACTTTGTGCCCTTGTGAAGGCCGGCTCCCTCCATGGCCTGTTAGTCGTTAAGCGAGACATGAAGAGTGGGCGGTGGGGATTGATTGAGCTTCTTCAGCGTTGAAGATCCGCCAGGACTTCAGGCGCGCGACGCCACGATCGACCGATGCCCGTGCCGCGGCCAGGGCCCGGTTGACGGTCTTTCCGGTGAGGGTGAGTTCCTGAAGGGTTTGCGTTTGATGCCCGTGGCCACCCAGAGGCCGCCGCCCTGGTAGGCGAGGTCGGCCAGGATGCGGACGCCCTGGCGCTCGAAGATGCGGATGATCAGAGAGCAGATGGACCTTGCTGGTCAGCCCGCCCTGCGAGCGCCCCAACGCCTCGCGCCCATCTGCTTCCTCACGTGTTCCGCCCCCTTTTGCGGGTGGTCGGCCGGAGGTTTGCGGGGCGCCCCGGCCGCGTGCTGATGCGCCCGGCAGGAAGTGGAGTCGACGTTCACTGCCCACTCCTGACGCTCCGCCTGGTGGGCGAGCGCCCCGTCCGGGTCGCCGGCATCCGCCTCGATCTGTAACTCCTCAAGGACGGCCTTCCAAGTGCCGTCGGCCGACCAGCGGCGATGACGTTCGTAGACGGTCTGCCAGGGACCGTACCGTTCCGGCAGGTCAGGCCAGGGCACCCCGGTCCGGGCCCGGAACACCACCCCGTTGATCACCCTGCGGTGATCCGCCCACTGCCCACCCGCCTTGCCGTTGCGGGGCAGGAGCGGTTCGATCTTCCGCCACTGCGCATCCGTGAGCTCGTGTCGCCGCACCATGAGGGCGTCCTGCCCGGCTGGCCACGAGATCCACCCAGCCCACCAAGAGCCATCAGAAGGGCCCTAGCCCTAGCCCAGCAACCACCCTCCGTCCACGGCGAGTTCGACCGCGTTGACCGATCGGTTGTGCAGCAGGAAGTCCACCGCGTCCACGACGTCCGCCATCGTGGCGAGCCTTCCACCGGGCGTCCTTGCCCGCAGCCCCGCCAGCACCTCCTCGGGTTTGCCGGCCCAGTAGGGGCTGTCACCGACGACCCCGGGATGCACGGCGTTGACCCGCACGGGCGCCAGCTCGACGGCGAGGGTGTTCACCAGACCGCGCACGCCCGCGTTGACGGTCGCCACGGTCGTCGCCCCCGGGTAGGGGCGTTCCTTGGCCTGGCCGCCGAACAGTACGACGGCGCTGTCGTCGTGCAGCCGTGGGCCGAGGGCGTGCACGACCTCGGTGTAGCCGACGAGTTTGAGCGTGACGAGACGCAGGGCCGCCTCGATGTCGTAGTCGGCGACCCGGTTCTCGTCCCGTGAGACGCCCGCGATCACCAAATGGTCCACGCGTCCGACCCCGGCGAGCGCGGCGGCGATCCCGGCCGGCCGGGAGAGATCGAGAGCGAGGCCCTGAGCGGCCCCGATCTCCTTGGCGACCGTGCCGGCGCGATGGGCGTCCCGGCCGGTGACGACCACCTCGTCGCCCTGCCTCGCGCGTGTGCGGGCGAACTCGCGGCCGATCCCGGACGTACCGCCCACGACAAGGACACTGCTCATCGGTCCAGTGCCTCCCTCAGATACTCCCAGTCCCGAGTGAACCGGTACGAGTGCCGCGGCGGCGGCTGCGGCGCCTGTGTCTCCAGCCAGCGCACGGGCCCCTGACCCGCGTTGGAGAACCCGTGCACACAGCCGGCGCCCGCCCACGCGACGTCCCCGGGCCCGAGTCGGTACCGCTCGCCGTCGAAGGTGGCGTCGACCAGGCCCTCGACGATCAGGTACGTCTCCTCGAAGGGGTGGTCGTGGCTGCCCGCGACGCCGTCGGGGGCGTACTGCACCATGAACATGGTCGAGGCGACCGCGCCGAGGTCGCTGTCGACCATCATCTTCACGGTGATGCCGCTGTACACGAGGAGCGCGGTCCGCATGCTCGCCGACACCGCGAGCAAATCCTGCGACTGCTTGCCGGGGTCCATCTGAGCCGGTTCGAAGTGCCCGAAGGACCGGGTGCGCGGGTCGCGTACGTCGATGCGGACGGGGTCGCGTTCCGGCAGCGCGGGGACGGCCTGGGTGTCGTGGCCGTAGCGGGCCCGCGGCACCGGCGCGAGCATGTCGGCCCAGCGGCCGCCCGTGTCCCCGGTGCCGCGCCAGGCGTGCGGGACGCCGGCCGGGAGGAGTCCGTAGTCGCCCTCTTCCAGGAGGTACGAGCCTTCGGGCACGTCGAGGATCACGGCACCGTCGAGGACGTGGAAGCTCTCCTCGTAGGAGTGCACATGGGCCGCGACCCGGCCGTCGGGCCGCAACTCGCACAGGCCGAAGCCGGTGTGCACGCTGCCGTCCGCCTCGCCCACCAACTCCCGCCTCCGGTGGCCGAGTTCGTCGTACGGCGGTTCGGGGACGTCGGCGGCGAGACGCACCAGGTGTCGGGTCATGCGGCGCTCTTCGCCTCCTTCGCGGCCAGGAGCCGGTCGCGGGACTCCTGGACGAGCCGGCGGGCGCGGTCGACGTCGGCGACGAGCCTGCCGTCGCGCTTGTGGATCACGCCGTCGACGATGACCGCGTCGACGTTGGAGACGTCGGCCGACAGGGTCACCGCGGCGGCCGCGTCGTGCACGGGGGCGACGTTCAGCGCGGTGGCGTCGACGGCGACGACGTCGGCGCGCTTGCCGGGGGTGAGCGAGCCGGTGCGGTCCTCGACGCCGGCGACGTGGGCGCCGTTGAGCGTGGCGAACTCCAGCATCTGACGTGCCGTCAACATGGTTTCCGGCACCGGCATGTTGGCCTTCCAGCAGTCGGCGTTGACGCGGGCACGCTCGGCGCCGAAGGCGGCACGCATCTGGTGAACATGTCGCCGGGCACGGTGGTGACGACATCGATGCTCAGGGAGGGGCGCAGTCCGTACTCGACGGCCGTCATCACGGGCGGCCAGCCGTGCCCCATCTGGAGCTCGACCTGCGGCGCGATCGAGACCGTACCGCCGCTGTCGGCGACCATCCGCCACTCCTCCTCGCTGAGGTAGCAGCAGTGGATGTAGGTGGTGTCGGCGCCGAGGAGCCCCAGGTCGTTCAGCTGCTTGACCATGCCGAAGCGCCCGGCGAGGCGGCCCATGGCGACATGCACGGTGATGGGGATGTCCAGTTCGCGGGCGAGCGCCCACTCGGCGGCGACGACGTCATTGAGGCAGAAGCCGGGGCCGCGGGTGGCCAGCGCCATGGTGAGCAGGCCGTCGTCGGAGGCGAAGTACTTCCCGCGGATCCGCCGGACGTCGTCGCCGGGGATCGCGATCTTGCTCTCGAACCAGTAGTCGGCGAGGGAGGTGTTGGCGCTGCCGTACGCGTACTGGGCGCGGATCCCGCTCTCCGCGAGGCCCCGGATCGCCGCGTCCGGATGCTCGGGGGAGTTGTTGATGTGGGACCAGTCGACGAGCGTGGTGATGCCGGCGTTCAGGCACTCCAGGGCGCCGGCGAGGTTGGCCGCGTACACGTCCTCGGGTGTGTACAGCGGGGCGAAGGTGTCGAGGATGTCGACGAAGTAGTCGTCCAGGGTGGCGTCGGGGGCGACGTTGCGGATGGACGCCTCCCAGGTGTGCCGGTGGGTGTCCACGAAGCCGGGGATCACGATCCGGCCGGTCATGTCGAGCACTTCGGCGTCGGCACTGATGTCGGGCCGCACCGCCGCGATCCTGCCGTCCTCGATCAGGACGTCGCCCCGGGGCAGGTCCCCGATGTCGGGATCCATCGACAGCACGTGACCGCCACGCAGGACTGTTCGATTGGTCATCGCCCTTCCTCCCATGGGGTGTTCAGTAGGCGACCAGGCCGCGTACGGTCGCCACGACCTTGTCGACGGTGGGAAGTCGGAGCGGCTGAGGCTCTCGACGAGGTGGTGGCAGGCCAGCCGCCCTCTTCACAGCCGGTCAAAATCGGTGTGCTCTCCCCGTCGAGGCCTTGAGTCCGAGTGTGCGGATTGCTGTGGTAACACCCACACTTTGGAGTGAACGACTGTCCTGATCAGGTGTCAAGTACAGTCGTTAACAACCCAAATGCCGGTAGCCGGCACCTCTCCGCCGTTGCGGTAGCGGTGCGGAGTCGTCGACTCAAAGCAGACCGCGTCGCCCGACCGCAGCGTGTACTCGTCGAGGCCGAGAGTGAGGATCAGCTTGCCTGAGATCACATAGCCGTACTCGGTCCCCGCGTATCGCATCAAGCCACCGAAACTCGAGGAGGTGCCGCCAGGCCGGTAGGTCACTAGCAGGAAGTCGACGTACGTGCCGGGTAGGTGCCCGAGACGTTCCCACACCACGCCCGAGTCGAGTTCCAGCGTCTGCCGCTGGTCTGGGGTCACCAGCGGTCCGATTCGGCGGCCTGGGTCGGCGGCGAAAGCCGCCAGGGCCTGCGGCACGGTGCCCGCGGTCGTACCGGGCGTGGCCACAGCCGAGGGCGGAGCGCCGGTTCCGCCCGCGTCGAAGAGTGACTCCAGGGAAGTGCCGAGGACCGTCGTGATGGCGTAGAGGGTGCTGACCGAGGGCTGGCTCTTGCCGTTCTCGATCTGCGAGACGAGGCTCGCCGACACGCCGATCTCACGCGCGAGCGCCCGCAGGCTCATCCCGCTCGTGAGACGGGCCTGCCGGATGCGTGCGCCAACGGGCGGCGTGACGGCGGGCGACAATAGACGACTCCTCTCGGCGGAGCGGCACCATCGAAAGCGCAACTACTCGCGCATCAGGGTCACATTATTAACACTTTGCGGGTCTCGCTGCACCACGTATATCTGGCGCTGGTTGGAGCGTCCGAACGGCTCCAGATCCACCATCTTGGTGGGGGAGGCGGTGCATGACAGCGATATCTGAGAAACCTCAGGATGCTGCTTCAGCACCGCCGAGCCCATCCGATGCAGTGTCTGCTGTGAAGATGCACTGACGTGGTCACCGAAGGTACGTGCCAGGGTTCCTTCGATTGCGTTCCTGCTAATGCTGAAATTCGCTAGTTTTTCCACATATTCCCATTCTGCATCCACGACTACACTCAAAACCCTATCTGTGCAATCAGGTATCGTAGTATAGGAGTCTCGCAGAAACCCAGTAAACCCGGAGTGTGTGCTTTTCAGGAGATGCATCTCTCTCACGCCTGTGGAGACAAGCAAGTCTGCGCCACGGTGGCCGCGGATCGTAGCGACAGGGCCTCCAATTTGTTGAGCGCGAAAAGTGTGTGGCGGCAGCCCTCCTGTTGGTATCTGCCTCTCCCAGGGCTTCTCCCTCAACTCAACGATAATATCGCTAGCTGCCGGGCAGGCTGCCAGAAATCTGCCGGTGATTGCGATACCGAAAACTTCGAGCTCGGATTCGATGTGATCCTGGGCTAAGGAGAGAACCGTATTTACCATACTCTCGGTGGGCAGCAAGGATGAATTATCGCCGTCCGTAAAGGCCTGTTCAAATGCCCCCTCAAAGCGTACGTTTACCGAAATTTCGCGAAACTGGTCGCCATTCGGTGTCCTATCGATCGAGACGAAACCTATGTTGGACCTACCGTACCCAAGCGCTTTGATAAAGCTGGACATCTTGCACCTTTCGGAAGGTGTATTGTCAACTCTATGGAGAAAGCAAAGGGCTATTTCAGATATAGTCCTAACTGGTGGTGTTGTCAATCCCTTCAGCTGTAGATCATGGTGGTTGCGGGAGTTCGAGGGTCTCTAAGCTGGGTAACTGCCGTGTATGAAGGCGGAGTTGCTGGATGTCCCGGTCGAGGTGTCGGACCGGGAGTGGGCGGAGGAGTGGGCGGGGCGGCTGGACGATCTGCTGGTGGGGGTCGGGGACCTGTTCGGCCGGGTGGAGACGCAGTGGCATGGGGAGATGTGCGTCCGGGGCCTACTGGGGCCGGTCTCGCGCAAGAACGGCTGGCAGCTGGCGGAGTGGGCCGGAGAGCGTGTGCCGTGGAACCAGCAGCACTTGCTGGACCGGGCGAAGTGGGACGTGGAGGGGGTGCGGGACTTCACCCGCCGGTACGCCGTCGCCGAGCTGGCGGACGACGGCGTGGGCGCGGGGCCCGGCGGGGCCGGGGTGCTGGTGGTGGACGAGACCGGGTTCGCCAAGCGCGGGAAGGCTTCGGCCGGGGTGGCGAGGCAGCACTCCGGGACGCTCGGCGGGGTATTCCCCTGCCAGATCGGGGTGATGTGTGCGTGGGCCACCGGTGCGGGGCAGGCGTTGATCGACCGGGAGTTGTACCTGCCACGGGAATGGACGGACGAGCCGGATCGCTGCCGGGCCGCGCACGTGCCCGAGCAGCGCGGCTTCCTGACCAAGCCACGGCTGGCGGAGGCGATGATCGAGCGGGCGCTGCCCGACCTGCCTCAGGAGCCGGGGAAGGTGTGGGTGGCCGCCGACGAGGTGTACGGGCGCGAGCGTGCGTTCCGTTCCTTCCTGGAGGAACATCGTCTGCCGTACGTGGTCAACGTGCAGGCGAACTCGCCGGTGCTGCAGCGTCCGGGCTGGCGGCACGCCGCCCGGCTGGTGGAGCGGGTCGCGCGGGAGGAGGACTGGGTCGAACTGCCCGCCGGGCCCTCCCAGTTGGATACCCGCACGTGGCAGTGGTGGGTGCGGCGACTCCCCGGCGAGGAGGAGATGGTCGATGGCCAGGCGTGGGCGCGGTGGCTGGTCGCGCGACGCCGCCTGGAGGATCCCGGCAAACGCGACTACTACCTGGGCTGGGGCCCGGCCGACACCCCGGTCGAGGAGATCGTTTTGGTGCCGGGCGCGCGCTGGCGGGTGGAAGAGGCGATCAAGCTGGCGAAGTCCGCCTGCGGGATGGCTGACTACGAGGTCCGCTCTTTCCACGGCTGGTACCGGCACGTCACCCTCGCCCAGCTGGCCGCCGCGTTCCTGGTCGGCTGCGACGCAGCCACCGCCCGCGAGAACGGCCCGCTGGCCCGGACCCGCTACGGCCAGCCCGCGCCGACAGCACCCGTCGCCGAGAGAGGGGGACCCGCCTGATCCCAGCAGCCCACCCGCCCCCGTCCGCTTCACCGCCTTCGAGATCAGGCGCCTGCTCATCTTGCTCACCCCGCTGCCCGACCGCCACCAACGCATCCGGCACGGCCTGGCCTGGTCCGCCTACCGCCGCCTCCACCAGGCCATCGCCCGTGCCTGCCACCGACGCCGCCGAGCACACGGTCACACCGTCCCAGCCGGACCCGACACACCAACAGAACTCCCGCAACCACCATGATCTACAGCTGAAGGGTCAATCACGGCAGCTGTAGATAGCTGCCGGCATGCTGTCTGATCATGGTGTGGTGTCGGCATACGCGTGCCAACGGCGGTGGCAGAGGCGGGCGCGATGTTGATGGCGTCGGCGCCAGGTCGACCACCACAGCAGGTGGTCGCGGTCTCGCCGGGGTGGTGGAAGGATCAGGGCCCGTAGCAGGCGGAGGAGTTCGTGGCTGCTGACGGGCCTCACCTGCCGCCTGTCTGCCCCCGTGCAGGCACGGCAGCCCACAGACCCGCGCCCTCCCCTCCCGGCCGGGCGCGGGTCTCGCGGCCAGACACCGGCAAAGAATCGGCGTCATGAAGCCCTGAAGGTCACAGCCCGGCCGCCGCCGGGTCGCCGTGGTGGCGGACCAGTTCGCGCTCGAAGACGCCGCGGTCGAAGTCGGCCTTGTACGACGACACCAGCGTGCGGCCGTTAAGGACGTCGGTCAGCCGGGGAAGCAGCTCGCCGAAGGCCGGCGCCGTCTCGACCCGCTCCGGCGTGATCTTGTGCACGGCGATCGCCGCCTGCTCGATGACGGCGTTCGGCCGCACGTACTCGTTGAAGAGCACGGTGCCGTCCCGGCCACGGCGGCGATCTGCAACGCGAAGGCGTTGTCCAGCCCCGTGGTCTCCACGTCGACGGCGGTCAGGGTCTCGTCGGCGAGCAGACGGCGGGACCAGCGTGTGGCCTGCTCGTGCTCGCGCGGCCAGGACGCGGGCCGCCGCAGCGCACGCACCGCGTCGTCCAGGTCGCGGTGGGCCTCGTGGGTGGTCTATCCGCCCACGCCGAACAAGACGCCGGCCCGCCGGCTCACGCCCGGCCCGGACCGCGACAAGCTTGCGGCCGACCTGAAGGCCAAGTACGAGGGCGGGCAGTCCATCCGGGCCCTCGCGGAGGAAACGGGCCGCTCCTACGGCGGCGTCCACAGACTGCTCCAGGACGCCGGTGTCACCTTCCGCTCGCGGGGCGGAGCTCCGCGCCGCACCGGGCCCTGAGCCTTGTGGCGGCCTGGCCCCGATGCCCCCCGGCCCCGCAGAACCGGGAGGCCAGGGGTCATCTGCCATGACAGGGCGGTCACCGAGGTGCGGTCTCAGCCCAACGCCGGGAGGGCTGTCGGGGTCGCTGACCGGTGCCCGCGCGTGCCACGGCGTAAAGCTCACACCGCGGGAAACGCGCCGCGCTCAGGTGAGGAAGCAGACCAGGAAGGCCACGCGCCGGTTGCGCTGCCGGTCCGTCTCGGAGGCGGGATTGGGCTTCTTCAGCTGAGCCGCGCCAGCGGGCTGGGTGAAGAAGAAGGAACGCGTGAGGCCCGAGACCGTGCCCGGGGCGGGCTGGCCGTCGTCGATGAGGGCCTGGCGGGGTGCTGTCAGGTTATTTGATCCGTCGGTGGGTTGGGCCGGTTGAGCGTGTGTCTGGCTGGGATGTCGGCGTCGTTCAGGCTGCAGTGGGCAGGCCGGCGGTGCCGGTGATCTGCTCCCAGATCGCGAAGCGGATGATCATTTCGTTGACAGGAATGCCGGCTGGCTGGAGGAGGCGTCAGCGGAAGAAGCGATCGCGTGGACGGCAGACGTGTTCAGGGAGAAATGGATTGTGGCTTCGAGCCGGCAGGACGCGGTCCTGATCGATCTCGCGGTGCGGGCGAAACCGGATGCTGAGGTCGTGTTCCTGGACACCGGCTATCACTTCGCCGAGACCCTCGGGGTTCGTGACGCGCTCCCTCTTACCTACCGCGATTTGCGGATTCTCAATGTGACTCCGGATCGCAGTGTGGTGGAGCAGAACGTGTTTGAAGGGGTGGATCTGTTCCGGAGTGATCCCAACCGGTGCTGCCTGCTGCGCAAGGTGCTGCCACTGCGCCGGGCGCTGTCCGGCTACGACGCCTGGGTGACCGGGGTCCGGCGGGTGGATTCGTCGGCGCGCCACGACTTCCCGGTCGTGAGCTGGGATGCGCGCAACGGTCTAGTGAAGGTCAATCCCCTGGCAGCATGGGATGACGCCAGGTTCAACAGCTACATCGTCGACAACGGCATCTTGCAGAACCTTCTGGTTCAAGAGGGCTATCTGTCCATCGGCTGTGCCCCCTGCACGGTCAAGCCGCTGATTGATGGTGATGCACGCAGCGGGCGGTGGGCGGAGACCGGGAAGAGCGAGTGCGGTCTGCACGGCTAGGGCGTGTTTCAGACGTGGATCTGGCAGGGGCTCGTCGCTGAGCAGTTTCAGGAGGAGTTGATGGTTCCGACAGGCGAGCATGACCCGGGTCCGGTCCGGGTGCTGATGGTGCCTTTGCGGCGGTGCGGTAGCCATGCGATACGCCTTCGCTTGAGTGGCAGTCCCGAGCTCTACTCCCCCTACCCGCTGCACATCACTGACTTCATGCACCTGGTGCCGCTCTACGGTGATCTATCTGACGATCGAGCCTATTTCCAGATGATCACCGATGTGATCGGGTTGCAGGCTGCGACGATGGTGAAGTGGCCCGGGGTCGCTCTCGATCCGGTGGTCGTGTTCGAGGCGCTCGCGGAGCAGCCGCGCAGTGTTCACGCGGTGCCCTGGGAGATGCTGCGGCAGGCAGGCGAGATGCATAACGCCTCGGTGCTGATGGACAAGTCGCTTGACAGTGTTCACTATGCGGCCGAGCAGCTTGCCGTTCATCCGCAGATGCGTTTCCTCAATGTCGTGCGGGATCCGCGTGCCCAGGTCAACAGCATGAGCCGGGCCATCATCCATGACTTCGACACAACCTTGAACGCGCTGACTTGGGTGCGTGCCTATGACGCGGCGGCCGAGCTGTCCGAGCGATGCCCGGGCCAGGTGCTCACTGTCCGGTATGAGGACTTCGTTGCCGACCCCGAATCGCAGCTGAAACTCATCTGCGGATTTCTCGGGGTGGAGTTCACGGAGGGCATGCTGCGGGGCGGTGAGTCGGCGGAGGCCCGTGCTCTGGCACGCAGGTCTGCTCTGTGGGTTAACAACTCCTCACTGCTCGAGCCTGCCTACAACGGTATGTACCTGCAGACCATGGACCGCCGGGAGATCGAGATTGTGGAAACGCTGGCGGCCGGTCACATGAAGCGCTATGGCTACCAGGCTCATACCCCGGCCGGTGTGGAGCTCTGCGAACAGGAACTGGCGGATGCCCGTGAACGCAGCGAGACCGGCCGGCAGGAGGCGTGGGAGCGGCTTCGGTCGCAGAACCCGCAGGACTACCAGTTGCGGAAGTACCGCGCCTGGTACCTCGATGCCGTGCGTCAGCGTCTGCTCATCCGCCGGTGAGGGAGGAAAGAACATGGGGGCTTCGGGGGTGGCGGGGCGGGGGGCCACGGTCTGGCTGACCGGTCTGCCGAGTGCCGGCAAGACGACGATCGCGTACCTGCTTGCGGAACGTTTGCGGGGTGAGGGCCGCCGGGTTGAGGTACTGGACGGCGATGAGCTGCGCGGGGTTTTGTCGGCGGGGCTGGGTTTCAGCCGCCCGGACCGTGACTGTCATGTGCGGCGGGTGGGGCTGGTGGCGGAGGTGCTGGCCCGTAATGGTGTGCTGGCTGTTGTTCCGGTCATCGCGCCGTATGCGGACAGCCGGGAGGCGGTGCGCAAGCGTCACTTGGACAGTGGCACCGCGTATGTCGAGGTGTACGTTGCGGCCCCGGTGGCGGTGTGTGCGCTGCGGGATGTGAAGGGGCTGTATGCGCGGCAGGCCGCTGGGCTGATGACGGGTTTGACGGGTGTGGACGATCCGTATGAGCCGCCGTCCGCGCCGGATCTGACGGTGCGTACCGAGGCGCAGACGCCGCGGGAGTCTGCGGATGCTGTTCATGCCCTGCTGGCTGCCAGGGGGCTTGCGTAACCAGCCTATTCGGTCCTATTCGGTTCGTTCCCGTCCCATGGGCCCCAGGGAGAGGGGTTGTGATGAGCGTTTCCGGCCTGTCGCATCTGGACGTGCTGGAGTCTGAGGCCGTGTACATCATGCGGGAGGTGGCTGGCGAGTTCGAGCGGCCGGTCGTCCTCTTCTCGGGCGGCAAGGATTCCATGGTCATGCTGCATCTGGGGCTGAAGGCGTTCGCGCCAGCTGCCCTGCCTTTCCCGCTGCTTCACGTGGACACCGGGCACAACTTTCCCGAGGTGATCGAGTACCGCGACGGCGTGGTAGCGCGCCACGGTCTGCGTCTTCATGTAGCGAGTGTGCAGGAGTTCATTGACGGCGGTGTGCTGCGGGAACGTCCCGACGGCACACGCAACCCGCTGCAGAGCGTCCCGCTGACCGAGGCGATCCGTCTCCAGCGTTTCGACGCCGTGCTTGGCGGCGGGCGGCGGGATGAGGAGAAGGCCCGCGCGAAGGAGCGGGTGTTCTCCCTGAGGGACCAGTTCTCGCAGTGGGAGCCGCGCCGGCAGCGCCCCGAGCTGTGGCAGCTCTACAACGGCCGTCACCTCCCGATGGAGCATGTCCGGGTGTTCCCGCTGTCGAACTGGACGGAACTGGATGTGTGGCAGTACATCGCCCGAGAGCAGATCGAACTGCCGTCCATTTATTTCGCCCATGAGCGTGAGGTTTTCCGGCGGGATGGCATGTGGCTGGCCCCGGGCGACTGGGGCGGTCCGAGGGCTGGTGAGGTGGTTGAGAAGCGCCGTGTGCGCTACCGCACGGTCGGTGACATGTCGTGCACCGGGGCCGTCGACTCCGCAGCTACGTCGGTGGAGGCTGTGATCGCCGAGATCACGGCCTCGCGGCTCACCGAGCGCGGAGCAACCCGGGGCGACGACAGGCTGTCAGAGGCCGCCATGGAAGACCGCAAGCGGGAAGGGTACTTCTAAGATGCTCAATGCCAGCGACACCGCTCCCGCGGCCACCGTCGCCTCCGCCGAGGTGGACACGCTCCGATTCGCCACGGCCGGCTCGGTGGATGACGGGAAGTCCACCCTGGTCGGCCGCCTGCTGCACGACTCGAAGTCGGTCCTCTCCGACCAGCTCGATGCCGTCGAACTGGCCTCACGCAACCGCGGGTGGAGTGTCCCCGACCTGGCTCTGCTCACCGACGGCCTGCGAGCCGAGCGCGAGCAGGGCATCACCATCGATGTCGCCTACCGCTACTTCGCCACCCCCCGGCGCCGCTTCATCCTGGCGGACACGCCCGGCCATGTGCAGTACACCCGCAACATGGTCACCGGCGCCTCCACCGCCGACCTCGCGGTGATCCTCGCCGACGCGCAGAGCGGGATCGTCGACCAGACCCGACGTCACGCCGCTATCGCGGCCCTGCTGCGCGTGCCGCACCTCGTCCTCGCCGTCAACAAGATGGACCTCGCCGACTACGATCACCCCCGGTTTAAGGAAGTCGCTGCCGAGTTCACCGCGTACGCGGCAGGGCTCGGCCTCCCCGAGATCACCGCCATCCCCGTCTGCGCACTCCTCGGCGACAACGTCGTGACCCCCTCAGCAGCCATGAACTGGTACCACGGCCCCACGCTCCTTGAACACCTGGAGACCGTGCCGGTCACCCATGAGACGGCTGCCGCTCCACCGCGTTTCCCGGTGCAGTACGTCATCCGCCACGCAGGCATCCGCCACTACGCCGGGCAGCTGGTCTCCGGCCGTCTGTGCGTCGAGGATGCGGTCACCGTGATGCCCTCCGGGCGAACAACCACGATCACTTCGCTCGATGTCCTGGGCCACCACGTCACCACCGCGCACACCCCCCAGTCACTGTCCCTGCGGCTGGCCGACGACATCGACGTCGCGCGTGGTGACCTGATCGTGTCAGCAAGCTCGCCACCGCCCCTGGCCCAGGAGTTCACCGCCGACGTCTGCCATCTCGCGGACAAACCGCTGCGGCCCGGTGACCGGGTGCTGCTCAAGCACACCACCCGTACCGTTCTAGCCCTCGTGGCAGACCTGCACAACACAGCCCAGCTGGGCGCCAACGACCTGGCAAGCGTGACGCTGCGCACGGCCCAGCCGATCGCGGTTGACCCCTACGCCAACAACCGGCGCACCGGCTCCTTCCTCCTGATTGACCCGGCCGATGGCGCGACCCTGACCGCCGGCATGGCCCGGCCACCGGCATGAACGGCTTCCCCGCTTCCGCGGCGCCGGCACCCGCTGCGCCCATCCTGCGCCTGACCGGCACCACGAAACGGTTCGCGGACACGCTGGTCCTCGACCGTATCGACCTGGCGCTCGCCGAGGGAGAGTTCATCTGCCTGATCGGAGCCTCGGGCTGCGGCAAATCCACCCTCCTCAGTCTGATGGCCGGACTGGACAAGCCCACCTCGGGAACGGTGTGGGCAGGATCGGCACGGCCCGCCCTGATGTTCCAGGACCACGCCCTGTTCCCCTGGCTGACGGCTGGCCAGAACATTGAACTGGCGCTGGAACTGCGCGGCATGCCGCGTCGGCACCGCACCGTGGAGGCCAGGCGGCTGCTGCGGATGGTGCGGCTTGATGGTGCGCACGGCAAACGCATCCACGAGCTGTCGGGCGGGATGCGTCAACGCGTCGCCCTGGCGCGCGCACTCGCCCAGGACAGCCGCATCCTGCTGATGGACGAACCCTTCGCGGCTCTGGATGCCATCACCCGCGACATGCTGCACGAGGTGCTGGACGACGTGCGGGCCCACACCCCGGTGAGCGTGGCGTTCGTCACCCACAACGTCCGCGAAGCGGTCCGGCTGGGAGATCGCGTCCTGCTGTTCTCCAGCCGCCCCGGCCGGGTCACGCACGAGTGGCCCGTCGATATCCCCCGTCCACGGCGCATCGAGGACCGTGACGTCGCCGACCTGGCGGGCGAGATTACCGAGCACCTGCGCAAGGAGATCCGCCGCCATGTCAGCTGACCTCACACCCCACCCGGCCGCATCACCCGCCCAGAGGCCGGGAGCCGACGGCCACGCGCTGGCGCTGGCCTCCGGCCTGGACGCCCTCCAGACCGAACCCTCACGCAGCCAACGCCGGACTGTAAAGAGAACAGCCGCACCCCTTATCGCCCTGACGTCGGCCCTTGCCCTCTGGCAACTCGCCTACACTCTGCGCACGCCGTCCGGCCTCGTCTCACCCAGGGCCGTCGCCAGCGAACTGCTCACCCTGTGGCAGCACGGCATCCTGCTGCCCGCCCTCGGCCACAGCCTTCAGCGGTGTGCCGCCGGCTTCACCGCCTCCGCAGTCATCGGCTCGGCTCTGGGCCTGATCATCCACCGCTACACATCCCCACGCACCGCCCTCGCCCCTGTCCTGTCGGCGCTGCAGTCACTGCCCGCATCCGCACTCGTACCACCCGCCGTCATCATGCTCGGCGAGTCGGAAACAGCCGTCTACACCGTCGTCCTCCTCGGCGCCGTCCCCTCCACGGCCATGGGGCTGGTCAGCGCACTTGACCAGATCCCACCCCTGCTCCGCCGAGCGGGCACCACTATGGGAGCCACCGGCCTGCGCGCCGTGCGCCGCGTCCTCCTCCCCGCAGCCCTCCCCGGACTCATCGCCGCCCTGCGCCAGGGCTGGACCTTCGGCTGGCGTGCCCTCATGACAGCCGAACTCATCACCGCAACGCCCCTGCCCGGCATCGGACGCATCCTCAACACCGGCAGGCAGGACAACAACCTCACCCTTGTCATCGCCGCCGTCACCGTCACCCTGGCCGTCGGCGTACTGACCGAGGTATTGATCTTCGCCCCGGCCGAACGCCGCATCCTCCACAAACGAGGACTCGGCGCGCAATACTCCCGATAGGCCCGCCCTGACGTTTCCGCCTCCCCCGGTCCCAGCGAGACTTTGGCTGGCCTACCCGCCTGGCCCGGACGGTGTGTCACCTATCCACGAGGCGGTGCCCTCGCTCAGATCAGATCTCCAGAGTTGGACAACCGCAGCGGCCCCGGTGTCCTTGATCGTCGAGCTGGGAGAGCTCGCGTTCGTAGTCGACGGTGATGGAACCGTAGTAGTTCACGGCTGAGCCGCGAGCCGGGGAGATACGCGCCAGGACCTCGGCATCCACCTCGCGGCCAGCCTTGCGCAGTTCATCGACCGCCAGGCCCATGTACTCGGTGTGCCAGCAGATCACCGCGTTCGTCACCACCGTCAGACACCACGCCTGCTCGTTCTGCTGCTCGGGCTGCCGACGGGTGACCTTGCCCTCGCGGGCGTAGTGGAGCTGGCGGCGCAGGGCGTGGATGGACTCGCCCTTGTTCAGCTGTCGGGCGATCTTGCGGCGGTACGACGGATCGGACAGATACTTGGCCGCGTAGATCGTTCTGCGAATGGCCCCGTACAACTCCTTCAGCGCCGCCGCGAGGGCGTTCTGCCGGGAGGAGGCGGACAGCTTGCCGACGATCAGGGACGCGGTGGCGTGCCCGTACTTCAGCGACCCCGCCAGCCGCAGCAGATCGTCCCAATGGGCCTCCACGAGATCCAGGTTGGCCTTCTTCATCAGCAGCGGCCCCGCCGTGGGGAAGCGCTCCTCGTAGTCGACCTTCGCCCCCATCCGGTACAGAGTGATCTTGCCCAGGTCGCGGATAGGCGGCGAGAGCTGCTTGCCCACCAGGTCGAACAGACCGAAGTTGACCAAGGTCACACCATGCGTGTCCGTGGAGTGCTCGGTGATCGGCAGATCGGTGGCATTGCCCAGGATCTCGTCCAGCACGTAGTGCGCCTCACGGTGCGTGGCCACGATGACCTTGATGCCGAAGGTGGAGTGCTGGTCGGAGACGTGGGCGTAGGTGGAGATGGCCGCGTATCTGCGCGCCGCCGGGATCGGCGTGGAGGTCGAGCACCGCCACATTGACCGGCCGATCCTCCCGCACTGACGCGTCCGGGACCGCTGTTACCGGCCCCGGACGCTGCACCAGGACACCACGCCGAGCGAGCCCCGCCCAACTCCCGGACGGGGCTCGCCTCGTGTCACGAGTCGAAGGCCTCCCGCAGCCCGTTGCGGGCACCACGGCCAGCGGCCCGCCAGGCGGACAGGAAGCAGCTGCACGGCGACCCGTCGAGGATGGCGATGGCCTGGCGGTGTGGGCCGCGGGTGCACCAGGCGATGATCCGGCTGCCTGGCGTGAGGTCGACGGAGTCGACGGTGACGCTCGTTCCGAGCACGGTCGTCTCGAACGGGATCGCCAGATGGTCGACGAGCATCGTGTAGAAGCCGGTGAGCTGCTCGTCCTCGTCGTAGGCGTCCACGGTGGCTTCCTCGATCAGATCCTGCAGCTGCCTGTCGCTGAGCTCGTGCACCGGTGTCCTCAATTCGGGATGCGCAGGAGTTCGGCGAGGCGCTCTCCGACGACGGAGAAGCTGGGGGCCGTCTCCTGCTGGAAGAAGGACTTCTTGCGGCTGCGCAGCAGATCTTCGCCGTCGCGTGGCCAGGAGAAGCCGGGCTTGCGCAGGAGTACGCGGAAAACCGCGTCCGCGCCATCGGGATGGCGCTGGACCAGGCGGCGCAGAGGAAGTGGCGAGACAGTGTCGTCGCTCAGGTAGTTGCGGAGCTGGGTGATGGAGGTGTGGTCGCGGGCCAGGGCGGGGTCGGCGAAGAGGGCGTCCAGGCGGCCGAAGTCGAGGTAGTAGTTGAGGCCTTCGATCTCGTCGTAGACCAGTCCGACGCTGTCGGCCTCCATGTAGTCCTCGGGCAGTCGGCCCATCTCCTCGGCGCCAGGAGCGCTGTCCGTGGTGGGCCTGCCGTCAGTTTCGGCTGATGCCGTTGCTTCCTCCAGGCGGCGCCGGTGGTGCTCGGTCAGCTGTTCCTGGGCGGTGGCCGGCGGCAGGATCACGAGGTCGGACCCGAACAGGTCGATGAAGGCGGCGCGGTCTTCGGCCTGCATCTGCCAGGCCCGCCGGGACAGATCCCTGTTGCGGTGCAGCAGACCCGGGTCGGCGGTCGCCATCCGCAGGGCGGCCCGTGCGACATCAGGGCCCGAGGACTGGGGGTAGGGAGAGAGGTAGCCGCTGACCAGCCAGTGACCGGTGGCGGGATGGACGGGCACGATACGGCCGTAGGTGAACATCCCCTGTTCCAGGACAGCCAGTGCTTCGGATCCCATGTTGGAGCGGACGGGGTAGTGCAGGTCGTCGATGAGGTTGTGGAGTACGACGGTGCCGGCACCGTCGTCGTCCCGGTGGACCTCGAACAGCCCCTCGACGACGTCGCGCCAGCCCAGCAGCATCGCGCGCTCGTCGGCCGTCAGGGGCGGCCGCCGCTGGGCGACGAAACGTTCCACGACTGTGGTGCCGTCGTGGAGCCGGTGCTGCAGGGCGAAATGATCGATGGTGCGGACGGCGATGCCCTCGTCCAGCAGACCTCTGCTGCCCGCGGCCCGCAAACGTGCGGTCAGCTGCCTACCGAAACGGGGATGCTGGGCGAACTCCACCAGCTCGCCCTTCAGCTCCCCGCTACGAGCCACCAGTTCCGTGACCGGCATCGACAAGGCCTCGGCCGCCGCAGTGCCGTCGGCCGTGTCATCGTCATCGTCATGAGGCACCTGGAGCATGGCCACCTGGGTCCTGGTTCGAAGCGGGCATATCGCGCCGTCACTCTACCGGCGCAGCGACTGCCGATTCCGAACATCGCACAGGCTGGGCACATGCCGGGGCAGCGGCAGCGGGTTCTCGCGCCATCACCCGCGGTGTGCTGCTCCGGTGGCGGCCAGAAGGTTGCGGATCTCGATGACGTTCTTGCCTGTGCGTTCAGCGATCCGCGCGACCGGCTCTCCCTGCCGGTACACGGCCACGATCGCCGCGCTCAGATTCCGGCGGGCCACGTGCAGTGCTTCCTGCGCGGCGGCCAGTGCCGCGGTCGCCGCCTCCAGCGAGTTGTCCTCATCCGTCATGCCGGCCATCGTGCCAGCCGAGAGCCCGGGCCCGGTACGGTGGTCGTACTTCGGCAGCAGACGCAAAAGGGGTGGCGGGCATGGCGGGCGAGACGCTGGTGACAGTGGTCGGCAACCTGACGGCCGACCCGGAGCTGCGGTTCACCGCGGCTGGCGTCCCTGTCGCCGGTTTCACCGTCGCCTCCACCCCACGGGTGTACGACCGCGACCGCAGCGAATTCACCGACGGCGAGCCGCTGTTCCTGCGGTGCTCACTGTGGCGGGCGGCCGCGGAGAACGCCGCCCAGTCCCTCACCAAGGGCATGCGGGTCATCGTGACCGGGCGGCTCAGGCAGCGCACCTTCGACGACAAGGAAGGCCAGCGCCGTACCGCCGTCGAGATCGATGCCGAGGAGATCGCGGCGTCTTTGACCTACGCGACGGCGACCGTCACCAAGACCTACCGCCCCGGCGCGGTTTCCCAGAGTGCAGCGGCACCCGCGCACAGCCAGTCTCCCGGGCCGGCTCAGCAGGCCCAGCCCACGGCGCCCGCCGAGACCTACCCGTTCTGAGCCGGTCTCAGCCCCAGAAGGCGTTGCGGGGATCGTCCAGCACGGCCAGAGCCTGATCCAGTGACGGAACAGCCGGCAGGTGATCGCAGGGGTACCAGCGGCCGTTGCGGTCCGCCCCGTCCACCAGCCAGCCCGCATCGGTAGACCGCAGCCGGGCGACGCGGCGAGAGGTCCATTCACCGACACCGTCCCATGGAGCCCGCTCCTCGGTGATCACGGCAGTGCTGCCGCGCACCACGTAGCCCACAGCGACCTCGGCTCGTGCGTGTTCGGGAACCTGCTGCCCGGCCCATTTCTTCAGCCGGGCCCGGTCCGTCTCGGAGATCTTCACACCCCTACCCTACGTACCCGACGCCAGCGCAGGTGTTCCCGCCGGCTTCCTGCCGGTCCGCGTTCTGGGCGCGTTCCAGGACCCGGTACACCGTCGCCCGGGACACCGAGAAGATCTCGGCGAGGTCGGCAATGGTGTGCTCGCCACCCCTGTGCTGCTCGACGAGGTGGGCCTGCTGCCGGGCTGAGAGTTTGGGCTGCTTGCCCCGCAGCTTCCCCTTGGCCCGGGCGATGGCCATGCCCTCGCGGGTCCTCATCCGCAGAAGATCCACCTCGAACTCGGCGAAGGTGGCCAGGATGTTGAAGAACATCTTTCCCATCGGGTCGCCCGGGTCGTACAGCGGGCCGCCCAGCGACAGCTTCACCCCGCGGCCGGTGAGCCGGTCGCCGATGTCACGGGCATCGGGCACCGAGCGGGCGAGCCGGTCCAGCTTCGGGACGACCAGGGTGTCCCCGGCCCGAACCGCGGCGAGGGCCTGGTTGAGCCCGGGGCGCTCCCGATTGGTTCCGGTGAGACCGTGATCGAGATAGATGCGCTCCCCGGTCACCCCGAGCCCCAGAAGGATGCCGCGCTGGGCGGTGAGGTCCTGCTCGTCCAGACTGCATCTCGCGTACCCGATGGCTTCGTTCATGCTTGAAGCGTACGGATAGCCCCCGCTCACCCAGGGCGATTGCAACGCAATGCCGCGAAGTTTGGGGTCCGGCCGGTGTTGTCAAGGGCTTCGGTGAAGTCGGTGTAGGCAGGCAGGGCTCCTGCTACGAGAGGTAGTCGACCAAGACAACTCTCGGCACCAGGAGCCCTGTTGAAGGCCTACTCTGTCAGTTCTGCACGCCTGGATGTGTACGCTCCCGGACATTTAGGTGAGCTGACCGGGAAGATCCCGCCGCGTATGGTCGACGACGTCCTGGACGTGACCGGACGCCGCGAGCGGCGGGTGCGTCTGCTGCCGGCACGGGTGGTCGTGTACTTCATCCTGGCCATGGCCTTGTTCAGTACCGAGGGCTACCCAGGGGGTGTGGGCCTCACTCGTGAAGGGGCTGGGCCCTCTCGCCGGCCGGATGCCTTCCACCTCCGCGTTGTCGCAGGCCAGGCGACGGCTGGGGGTGGCTCCGATGGCGGAACTGTTCGGGCGGACAGCGGGTCCGGTGGCCACCACGGCGACGATCGGTTCCTTCTGGCGCGGGCTGCGCCTGGTCGCATGGGACGGGATGCAACTCGAGGTGGCCGACACCCCGGCGAACGCGGCCGGGTTCGGTTACCTGCACGCGCGACGCGGCCGCTCAGGATATCCACTGGTGCGGCTGGTCGCCCTGGTGGAGTGCGGCACGCGCGCAATCCTCGACGCAGCACTCGGCGCCTACGCCACCGCGGAGAAGGCCCTCGCCCAGCAGCTCCTGAGCAGCCTCTGCCCAGGCATGCTGCTGCTCGCCGACCGAAATTTCGACGGGTATGAGCTGTGGGGCCAGGCCAAGGACCCCGGCGCGGACCTGCTGTGGCGAGCCAAAGGCGTGCGGATCCTGCCGTGCCGGACCGCACTGCCGGACGGCTCGTACCTCTCCTACCTGCCGCGCCGAAACAAGAGCGGCTACCGCTACGCCGACGGACACCAGGTCCGTGTCATCGAGTTCCACGTCACCGTCGCTACCAGCGACGGAGCCAGCCGCACCGAGCACTACCGGCTGCTGACCACACTCACCGACCACCGACGCTACCCGGCCGACCTCCTGGCCGCCCTGTATCACCAGCGCTGGGAAGTGGAAATCGCATACTTCGGACTCAAGGTGACCTTGCGCACCGCAGACCGCGTCCTGCGCTCGCAGAGCCCGGACGGTGTCGAGCAGGAGATCTACGCCTACCTGATCATCTACCAGGTACTGCGTCGAGTCATGCACCACAGCGCTCGTCGCATCGATCTCGACCCGGACCGGATCTCCATGACCGTCGCCGTACGCGCGGCACGGCACAGCATCATCGCAGCCGATCAGCACAACCCGTCTCCTGGCCCGGACGGACCGCTGCATCACGCTTTGACCAGCGAAGTTCTGCCACCACGTAGAGCGGACAGAGTCAGCCCACGCGCCGTGAAACGACCCATCTCACCCTTCTCCTACAAACAGATCAAGTCCCTGCGTGAGAGCCGGACAGCACGACGTGCCACCTACACGATCAGCCTCAGAAACCCCGCCAGCACGCACCCTTGACAACACCGGCCGGACCCCAAACTTCGCGGCATTGGATTGCAAAGTCGCGGTGATTTCGCGAGTGTGCAGGTCACGGCGGTGTGACGATGCTGGTCGGGTGTGCGACCGGACGCAACGAAGCTCCGTTGTGGAGGTGACCTTGCCAAGTCGCCTGCGCCCAACGGAGCTTCGATGTGCCGTCAGTCTGCCACCGTCTGTCTGGTCAAGTCTCCCACCCGTCAGCACTGTGCGACGGGTCCGCTGGCCGAGCGGCTGGCCACGCTGGCCGATCCGCGGTGTCGGCGCGGGAAGCGTCACCCCTTCGTGGCAGTGCTGCTGCTCCGCTGTGGTGAGCGGGGCGAGGAGCTTCGTGGCGATCGATGAGTGGGCCACCGACGCCCCGCAGGACGTTCTGGCCCGGCTCGGTGCCCGCACCGTAACCGCCCTGGCCGTGCCCATCCCGCCCAGCGGCGCGACGATCCGCCGGGTCATCAAGGACACCTGCCCCGGCGGCCTGGCCGATCTCCTGGGCCACGACCCGGCCGGCACCGACACCCTCGCCGTCGACGGCAAGAGCGCCCGCGGCTCGCGCCTCGGCGCCACCCCGGCCGCCCATCTGCTGGCCGCGATGACCGGTACCGGCATGACCGTCACCCAGCTCAGGGTCCCTGAGAAGACGAACGAAATCACCTGCTTCGCCGCCCTCCTTAACCCCAATGACCTGCAAGGAGTCACCGTGACCGGCGACGCACTGCACACCCAGCGCGGCCACGCCTGCTTCCTCGTCGAGGTGAAGAAGGCGCACTACGTCTTCACAGTGAAGCGGAACCAGAAGAACCTCTACGAACAGCTGCGCGCCCTGCCCTGGCAGGAGGCGACGGCGAAGTTCTACGACCGCACCACCGGCCACGGCCGCAAGGAGACCCGGGTCGTGCAGGCCCTGACCGTCACCGACCTCGGCGTCGACTTCCCGCACGCCGCCCAGGTCGCCAGGGTCGTACGCCACCGCACCGACACCAAGACCGGCAAGCAGAGCCGTGAGACCGTCTACGTCATCACCGACCTGACCAGCCGCCAGGCATCCCCGGAACGCATCGCGAAGATCTTGAGGGCACACTGGATGATCGAAAACCGGCTCCACTTCGTCCGCGACACCGCCTTCCGCGAGGACGCCTCCAAGATCCGCACCGGGCACAGCCCGGAGAACATGGCCACCCTCCGCAGCTTCGCCATCAACCAGCTCCGCACCGCCGGCCACACCAACATCGCCGCCGCACTCCGCACCACAGCCCTCCGCCCCTACGAACGGCCCCTGACCCTCCTCAGCCTCAACTGACCTGCGCCAACGCACAGTCAACGAACTTTGCAATCACCCTGGGCTCCCCGGACCCGCACCGGCCGTGATCGACGAACCCCATCAGCGGATGGTGGTTGAAGGCCTTCTTCCAGGTCGCCGCTGCGTCCTGCTTCTCGGGATGCGCGATCACCAGCATGCCGTCCAGGTCGGGCTCGTGACGAGTATGTGATCCGAACTGGTGGACAGCCGAAGCCGGTCCGGGAGACCTGCATTATGCAGAGTGCACTGCAATGGCCTGTCAGACGAGCGTTCGGAGCGGTCTTCCGGTATTCCGGGGAGTGATAGGTGGAGCGGATGGACCGATCTGATCCACTTCAAACAACTACCCTGAAACGGATCCCATGATGAATCGATTAACGACCCGAAGGCATCGCAATACCCTGGCCTGAGGGGCCCTGCGTTTTCCGGCCAGCTGCCTATTGGCTGATTTATGCGGCGAGCTGCTGATTCAGGTACTCGTTGTGGACCTCTCGTGGGGTCCGGTACCCAAGTCCTGAGTGGCGGCGTTTCGTATTGTAGCGGACCTCTATGTAGCGGGCAATGTCACGGTGGGCGTGCTCGCGGGTGGGGTAAACGGTCCGATGGACCCGTTCGTTTTTCAGGGTTGCGAAGAACGATTCCGCAAGGGCATTGGTGTGTCCAGAAGGTGATTGTGAGCTTCTGATGTAGAAGACGGAAACGAACGGTCGCCATGCTGTTGTGGAGATGAAGGTAGGTCCTTCGGCATCGGCATGCAGGTGCAGGTGTCAAACCACCATGAGCTGCTGCGGTGAATGAGCCGTGGTGGTGAGCGTCATGGAAAAGCCGTACTGAATGCGGCAGGTGGGGGCTGAGAAGGCGAACGCAAGTGAACCACTGATGACGTGTCGTAAAGCGTGGACGACATCAAAACCAGGGCCTCAATGCTGTCCTGGGATAAGTCAGACGGGAACCTGTCTACTGGTCTGGCGGTGTCCGGCATGAAGGTGGCGCGAGCTCAGTCCGGGGCTTCACAACGGAACTGGAGAACTCCTTGACGCGAAACTGCGATCCACGGGTTGACGTGGCTCGCGAGAGGGAGAGGCGCAAGTGGTAAAGAGCCATGAGGGCCGGAGTACCGGTCGCGCGTCGGGAGGGCGGAACGTCCCGTAGTAGTGATGAAACCTCCGTAATAGAGGCGGAGCGAAGGGGGCGTGTTGTTGGGTGTCGATCGGCGATCAACCAGTGATGGGAGGAATCGGATGGTCGAGACGAGACCAGCTGGCAAGCCGTTTGATATTCCGAAGCGGCTAGTCTGGAACGCTTACCTGAAGGTCAAGGCCAACAGGGGAGCGGCTGGGGTGGATGGGCAGTCGTTAGCGGAGTTTGAGCAGGATGAGAAGAACAACCTGTACAAGCTGTGGAATCGGCTGTCCTCGGGAAGCTATTTCCCCCCACCCGTGAGAGCGGTTGATATTCCCAAAGCCGGCGCTGGGACTCGGATCCTTGGGGTTCCGACCGTGGCCGACAGGATCGCTCAGACGGTAGTGGCCATGACATTGGAGCCTGACGCGGAGCTGGTCTTCCATCAGGACTCGTATGGCTATCGCCCGGGGAGGTCCGCGCTGGAGGCGGTGGAGACGTGCAAGCAGCGGTGCTGGAGGCATCCTTGGGTGATCGATCTCGACATCCAGGGGTTCTTCGACAACGTGCCGCACGCCCCCATCATCGCGGCAGTGGAAAGGCATACCAAGCTCTCGTGGGTTCTGTTGTATGTGAAGCGATGGCTTGTCGCCCCCGTGCAACAGCCCGACGGAACGCTCGCCATTCGGGAAAAGGGGACTCCTCAAGGGTCTTCTATTTCACCGTTGTTGTCGAATCTGTTCATGCACTACGCGTTTGACGCGTGGTTGGCTCGGGAGTATCCGGCGATCAGGTTCGAGCGGTACGGCGACGATGCTGTAGTGCACTGTGCCAGTGAGAAGCAGGCGAACTTCGTCCGCAACATCATCGAGCGCAGGTTGCTGCAGTTCGGATTACATCTCCATCCGGAGAAAACCAAGGTGGTGTACTGCAAACAGGAAGGTCGTGAACGGGAGTTCCCGGTCACAGAGTTCACGTTTCTGGGGTACACCTTCCGTCCTCGGGCAGCTCGCTTGCGGGATGGGAGGCTGAAGACCGGCTTCCTTCCCGCAGTGAGCAAAACAGCCATGAAGTCCATGGCGAGGACTGTCCGGAGTTGGCGACTGGGGCGCTGTACCGAGCTGAGCTTTCGGGAGATCGCCGCGATGATCAACCCCGTCGTGGCGGGATGGATCAATTACTATGGGCGCTTCTACAAGTCCAGATTGATCAGGTTCCTGGAGCAGCAGATCAATCCGTTCCTGGTGAAATGGGCCCGGAGGAAGTACAAACGGTATCGTCGTGCCTCAAGGAAGGCCCGGAGAAGGCTGGCTGAGATCGCCTCAGCGTTCCCGGGCATGTTCGCTCATTGGAAGCATGGCGCGTTGCCTACTGGTTCAACAATGGGAGCCGTGTGAGTCGCGAGGTTCACGCACGGTTCTGAGAGCGGCGGTGGGTGAGATTCCCGCCGCCGACTCACCTCGTAACAGATACCGGTCCGTCCGACTGATTGCCGGATGCTCAATCTGTCCAGCGTCTTGGCGAATTGCTCCGAGGTGTAATTACTGCCGCGGTCCGAGTGGAATATGGCGTCCTCGGAGAGCGGATGATTGCGCGCCGCCATTTCGATGGCGGCCTCGATGAGCGGAGTCTTGTAGTTGTCGTCCATCGCCCAGCCTGTCACGGCTTTGGTGTGGCATTCGATGACAGTGGCGAGGAATAGCCAGCCCTCCCAGGCCGGAATGTAAGTGATGTCACCGACCATTTTCCGGCCGGGCGCGTCGGCGGTGAAGTCGCGGTTCACGAGGTCGGGGATCGGGCCGGCCCGGCCGTCGTTCTCGGTGAGGCTGTGGCGCCACGGCCGTGGCTGGCAGGCCTGGAGGTCCAGCTCCCGCATGAGGTCACGCACGAGTTCGGGCCCGCAGGCCACGCCCCAGGCAGTGAGGTCGGCGTGGACGCGCCGGTAGCCGTACGTGCCGTCAGAATCCTCGAAAGACTTGGTGATCAGTAATTTCAGTTCCTCCCGTCGCCGGGCGGTCGCCGAAACCGGCCGGCTCCGCCATTCGTAGAATCCGGAGCGGGACACTTCCAGCCAGTCACACATCTTCGCGACCGGCGGTATCTCTTCGGTGTTCGTGGTGGATGTCGCGTACTCGGCATCGATGAACTCGAACTTGTCGCTCACCGAGGATCCTTGGCAAAGTACGCTGCGACTTTTTCCAGGAAAGCGACCTTCTGCCGCAGTTCCCTCAGTTCGCGTTCCTGCTCGCGGAGCCGTGCCCGTTCATCCACCGTCAGGGGCGGCTCCTCTCCCACGTTCTCACGGCGGTAGGCGTTGACCCAATTCCCGAGCGTGCCTTCGACAAGTCCGAGTTCCCGGGCGACCTGGGCAACCGGACGCGACGTCTCGATCACCATCTTCACGGCCTCTTCCCGATACTCAGGAGTGAACTTCCTACGTTTCTGCGACAACCAACTTCCCTTTCCGAACAGACCCCACCTTAGTGGGACCACTGTCCGGAAACTTCGGGGCGCCTCACCCGCCTACGCCCGGCAGCTGCGCCGCCGGCAGGCGCGCCCGGGCGACAAATGGCACATGGACGAGGTGTTCATCAAGGTCAACGGACAGATGAGGTACCTGTGGCGAGCCGTCGACCAGGACGGCAACGTCCTCGACATCCTCGTGACCAACAAGCGCGATGCGGTTGCAGCCAAGCGGTTCTTCCGCAAGCTCCTCAAGGACCTTGAGTACGTGCCCCGTGTGATCGTGACCGACAAGCTACGCAGTTACGGGGCGGCCCACCGCCAGGTGATGCCCTCCGTGGAGCACCGCAGTTCGAAGTACTTGAACAACCGCGCCGAGAACAGCCACCAGCCAACGAGGCAGCGCGAGAAAGCCATGAAGAACTTCCGCTCGACGGGGGCGGCCCAGAGATTCCTCGCCACGTTCTCCCGGATCTCACCGCTCTTCCGCCCACGCCGCACCTCATCACAGCGAGTGACTACCGCACCGAGATGACCGAACGATTCCACATCTGGAAAACCATCACCGGTATGGCAACGACCGGCTGACCGGAACGTCCCCTCGGGCCAGCCACCACCTCGGCACACCCCAACTCGCCAGTCACACCAGCAACTTGACGACACCATCCGCACCGCACCCTCACGGAACTCGGCATCGTACTTCCGTCGCTTCTCCGCCATGACCCTCAACTACCCCTATGGTCACAACTCCACGGTACGAGGGGAAGGTCAGTGGCTCAATCCAGTCGGCCTGGCGCACCGGGCACCAACTAGGTACCATCGAGGTATGCCATCACTGAACGTGTCCTTCTCCGACGATGAAATGGACGGCGTCCGTGCCGCTGCTGCTGCTGAGGGCAAGAGTCTAAAGCAGTACCTGCATGATCTCGGCGTGCGTGAGATGCACCGCAAGCGGTTCGTCGCCGGCGCTGCCGCCTGGGCCGACAGGCTCCGCGCCGAGTTCGACGAGGCTTTCCCCGAAGAGATTCCTCCCTCTCAGCGTGTCGACGGGGCTGCGGCCGCCTGATGGTTCTGTACATCGATGTCGCCTGGCTGCTCGACGTCCAGGAGGCAGCCCTCGGTCACGAGGACATGACAGTGTCCGACTACTCGGCGCTGGTGGCGGCCGTTGCGCGGCACAAGACCAAGATGCCGACGCTTGAAGCATCCGATCCAGATACTGCGTGGCGCGCTGCTGCGCTCTTGCACACCATCGTGAATCTTGAGCCGCTTCCGCATCGGAATAGTCTTTTTGCGGCTTTTGTGACTGCTCAGTACATGAACCAGTCCGGCGAGGGGATCGATCCGCCCTACGGTGCCCTGTCCGATCTTGTGCGGAAGGTTCGGGATGGGCGCTTGCGTATCTATGCCGTCGCCGAGGTGCTGCGTTCCTGGCGGATCTGACACTGGGCAGGGGTTTGTCAGACATCTCGTCGTGTTTCGTGTCAAGGGGATGCAGGTTCGGGTTGGGCGTGGTGGGCTCAGGCGGTGGCTTCGTCGTAGTGGGTGCGGGTCTTGAGGCAGCCGTGGAGGATGCCGACGAGGCGGTTGCCGAGCTGGCTCAGGGCGGGGTTGTAGTCGAGGTCGCGGGCGGGTGTCGTCAAGTTGCTGGTGTGACTGGCGAGTTGGGGTGTGCCGAGGTGGTGGCTGGCCCGAGGGGACGTTCCGGTCAGCCGGTCGTTGCCATACCGGTGATGGTTTTCCAGATGTGGAATCGTTCGGTCATCTCGGTGCGGTAGTCACTCGCTGTGATGAGGTGGCGGCGTGGGCGGAAGAGCGGTGAGATCCCCCCGCGGGCGTGCGGCGACGCCACCTCAAGCGCGCGTTGCGACGCCCCGCAGTTCCTCGCCGAGGGGCGGGTCCTCGTCGACCGCCTGACCGCAGAGATGCGGGAACCCCTGCGGGTCGTCGAGCTGCCGCTGGCGGACACGCGAACCCTGGACGAGCGGGCCCGGGCAGCTCACGCCCTTGTCGTGCGGTTCCTTGCGGAGCATTTCGGCCCCGCCTCCGAACCGGAGCCCGTCGCGGTCCGTCCGGTCCTCCACGGCCACGACCTGCATCTGCGGCTGGACCCGTCCGTTCCGGCGAACCTGCCCATCTGCGGTACCGCCTTGCCGGGCCGCGGCACTGACGCCACCGGCGCCGAGCCGGACGTACACGCCTGTGACCAGTGCTTCGGGCGCGCCCCATCGTCCCGCCACCGATTCTCACCACCTCCGAGCACGAGGCGTGGACCACATACATCGACCAGCCCGGCTCGCGACCGGCGAATTGAGCAGGAGTCACCTCGTGTCCCAGGCATCAGCCGTCGTCCGTGCCGGCTCGTCCAAGCAGACGGCGCTTCGCCTGGCACTGTCACGTTGTTGGGGGTGACTGGTGTGAGGGTGCGTCAGGGCGTGGTTCGTCTGTTCGCCGGCCGGTGTCAGACGTTCGCGGGGCGGCCGGTGACCTGCCGCCATGTGGTGAAGCGTTCGGTCATCTCGGCCCGGTACTCGGCGGCGGGCAGGAGGTGACGTCGGGGGCGGAAGTGCGGTGAGATGCCACTGAAGGCAGACAGGAACCTCTGGGCTCCGCCTGCGGAGCGGAAGCGACGCATGGCACGCTCTCGCTGCCGGACCGGTTGAACCTGTAAAACTTCAACCTGTTGAGGTGGGCGTGTCCGGTGGGGTGGACGGCAGGACGGAGGCGAGCAGTGCGTGTGAGTCGGTGAACCGTTGTGTCGCGGTGGTCGGGGTGTATCCGACTCGGTCCAGGAGGGGCCGGATATCGTTGAGGGAGTTGCCGATGGTGCTCTCGCTGACTTCGAATGCGTCGGGGAGTACCTGTCGGGTGCACAGGCCCCGCTGGTAGAGGATGGTCGCCAGGACGCGTTCGGCATCGGTGATCTTCTGGCGGAACACGCCGCCGCGGGTTCCGGGCAGGCGGTCGCCCCCGCGCCGTCGGTGGCGTCGCTGTTCGACGCGGGCGGCTTGCAGCGGGGCGATGCGCTCGGTCAGTTCGATGAGGTCCTGGCGGCTCATGCCGGTCAGCGACGGGTCGGACAGCAGGTGGGGGATCCTTGTGCGGGCCCGGCTCGAGCCGGGCGTAATGAAGTCCGTCAGTGCGGCGGCGTCGGCGAACCGGGTGGTGGTGGAGGCTACGGTGATGCCGCGTTCCTGCAGGAGGAGGCGGGTACTGGTGACGATCTTGCCGATCGTGGCCCGGTCCACCGCCAGGAGTTCGGACAGGACTCCGAGCGAGCAGGTCTGTCGCTGGTAGACCAGGGTGATCACGACGCGGTCGGTGTCGGTGAACAGGGGCTTGACGCCGGCCCCGGGGGCTCTGCGGCGGGGGCCGCCGCGCTGCTGCCAGTAGCGTTGCGCGGTTTGGGCGGCTTGGGCGGGAGCGAGGTCTTCGACCAGCTGGGCCAGTGCCTGGCAGGTCATGCCGGTCAGCGCCGGGTCGGCGAGGAGTGCGAGGTTGCGTGAGCGCTGGACGTCCCCGATCGGCGGTGTCACCGGGTCGGCGAGGGGGGGCGGCGGTGGGGTGGATCGTGTAGTTCCAGTTTCCCCGGTCGGGGTGGGCCGTGATCGGCAGGGAGTTCATGCGGGTGTCGCTGACCGATATGCCGGTCGGGTAGGCGCTGGTGTCGAGCTCGGCCTCGACCCGCAGTCCGTTCCGGGTCCGGGTCGCCGCGATGGTGTTGACTACCACTTCGTGACTGGTCAAGGGCCTGCCTCGCCAGTTCATGGTGATGTGGGAGAACAACCGGTGCTCGATCTTGTTCCAGCGGCTTGTTCCGGGGGGAAAGTGGCAGACAGTGATTGCCAGGCCCGTCTCGGCGGCCAGAGTCGCCAGTTCGGACTTCCACAGCCGGAACCGGTAGCCGTTGGAGCCGCCCGCGTCCGCTGCGATCAGCAGTCGGCTCGCCTCCGGGTAGTCGCCGCAGCCTCGGGCCTGCCACCAGCGGCAGATCGAGGCCACCGCAAAGGCGGAGGTGTCGTGGTCCACCCCCACGTTCACCCAGCCGGTGTTAGCGGTGATGTCGTACACGCCATAGGGGATCGCCACCTCGGTGTCCGGACCGACCGAGAAGAAGCTGTGGTCGTCGACCTTGACCGGATCGCCGACGGGGCGCCACTGCCGACCAGGGTGGTGTCCCGCGTTGTCGCGCGTCAGACTTTCTGGCACAGGGGTTTGTTGAGCCCCGTGAGTACGTAGGAGAGCCTGATGTCCCGTCCGCCGCAGTTCCCGGTGGAGCAGAAGATACGGATCGTGTTATCGGTCTTGTCCGGAGAGATGACGGCCGCTGACGCGGCCCGGAAGTACAAGACGTCGCGTAACTGGATAGGTGCTCCTGGCGGGATGAGTTGAATCTTGTCAGTTGGATCGGTGATCATCTGTCTCGTGTCTGATGCTGCTGTGCCGCCTTCTTATGAGGAACTCGCTGTTCTGGTGGTGCAGTTGCGTGAGGAACTCGCCGCGGCGCGGGAACGGATCGTGGTACTGGAGGGTCAGGTCGTGGACCTGACGGCCCGGCTGGGGAAGAACTCGGCGAACTCTTCCAGGCCGCCGTCTTCGGACGGACTGGCGAAACCGGCTCCGAAGTCTCTGCGTGGGAAGTCCGGGCGGGGGCCGGGCCGCCCGAAAGGCCAGAAGGGCATCACGCTGCGGCAGGTCGCGGACCCCGACCACCGGGTCGAGCACCGGCCCCACGGCCCTTGCGCCGGCTGCGGTGCGGACCTGGCCGGGGCCGTCGTGGCCGGTATCGAGCGGCGTCAGGTCTTCGACCTGCCCGAACGTATCGGCCTGGAGGTCACCGAGCATCAGGTCCTGACCTGCCGGTGCGCGTGCGGGCGGAGCGAGAAGGCCTCCGGTCCCGAGGGCGTGCGGGCCCCGGTGCAGTACGGTCCCCGTCTCGCGGCCGCCGGCGTCTACCTGATGCACGGCCAGTTCCTGTCCAAGGACCGCACCGCCACCGCCCTGGCAGACCTCTTCGACGCGTCCGTCGCGCCCTTCTACGGGCGGGGCGCTGAGAGTCCGGCGGGTGCCCTGTTCGGGTGGTCTGTGCCGGCGGCAGGGCGGTAGCCGACCGTCACAGCGCACCATAGCGGGCATGAATGTCCCCCACATGGCGGCGCCTGGTACCGCTCGGATCGACGTCCTCTCTGGGAGTTTTGCCGTCGCCCGGGCCGTGCACGCCTGCCTGGCCAGTCATCACCGGCTCGTGTCGGCATTAGAGCAGCAGTTTGGGCTTGAAGACACGCACTGGCGGTTCTTCGTCAGCGTGTCCGGTCCTGCTGCCAGCGGTGACCTCCCGGGACTTGCCCCAGGACCGCCCCGGGGCGTCACCGTCCGGGTGTCCTGCTTGACCAAGGCTCACGTGCGGAGGGTGGCCCAGGAGCTGGAAGAAGCTTTCTGGTGCGTGGTTCCGCAAGTCCAGCGGGACGATCTGAGTGCCAGGTGGTCCTGCAGCCTGGTCGTCGACACGAGACGAGTGCCGCCGACAGGGCGGGAAGCTGAACCCGGCCGCGCCTGATCTCTTCGGGGTTCACCCGCCGCCACATCGTGACGGGTGTCATGTCTGAAATGAAGGCACTTCTAACTGAACGTGTGGTTTCTCCTCGCTGTGTCTGTATCAGTGTTTTCCCGCCGTCTGCTGGGAGAGCTATCGGGCGACTTGCCCCCTCTCAGTGAAGGAGAACACGATGCGTGTGCGTATCACTCTGGCTGCGACCGCTCTCGCTGCTGCCGCAGTGCTCGGATGTGCGGGCGGCGCATCTGCCCATGCCGGTGCTCAGGGCGCTGCTTGGGGCTCTCCCGGAGTGCTGAGGGGCAACGTGGTTCAGGTGCCCGTACATGTGCCTGTCAACGTGTGTGGCAACACCGTCAGCGTCATCGGGCTTCTCAACCCCGCGGTCGGCAACGTCTGCGTCAACCGCTAGCTACGTGCCTCTGACAAGTGTTTGGCCTGGTGGGCGAGTGCTCGGGCATGTCGCGGCGCAGAGCTGGCCGGACGCGAGGGCCGTCCCGGTGGTACGGGGGATGACCACCAGGACGGCTGTGTCCAGCGTAGACGATGCTTCGGTCAACTACCGGCAGGCTCCGGTCCTTCGCCACCGCACCTGGGCCAGCTCATGAACCCGTGGCGGCTTGCGGTCGCCTTCGGTGGGATCTGTCGGCCGGGCCGCCGGGGGGCGGTCCGGCCGACAGCGACCTCGATGGCGATCAGGGCAGGCGCGTCGTCGGGGACGTCGAGCGCCGCACGGGTGTAGCGGGCCGGTCTTGTGGTGCTGGACTGTCAGCCGGTAGAGGGCGCAGTCTGCAGGCCGGGTCGGCGGTGGTGTCCGGTGCCGGTGCGCTGTCAGGGGTGTGGAGGGTCGGGGTGGGTGAGCAGGACGGTGGTGGTTCCGGTGAGGTCGCGGACGCGTATGACGGCGGGGGACGGGGCACGACGCGCAGGCTTCCGCCGTGCCTGCCTGCGCGGCGCTGGTGGGTCAGCAGCAGTGCGAGGCCGGTGGAGTCCATGAAAGCGAGCTGGGCCAGGTCGAGTTCGCAGGGGCGTGATTCCAGCGGGCGGCGGGCTCTGGCCAGTTGGGGTGCGGTGCTCACGTCCAGCTTGCCGTGGACCCGCACGAGGACCACGTACGACACGTCGACCACCTCTACAGTCAGGGGCGGTGGGGCGGTGGGGCGGTGGGGCCGTGCACAGGGACCACCCCTCGCTTCGCGGATCATCCACGGCGCCATGGGTACGCACCAGCGGGCCGCCGTCACCGTCCTGTGGAAAACCTACCCTCCGGGAGGGGTGGCCTCACCAGGGGCTTTTCTGTCCCCGCGCCGGGCAGAGCCAGCCGGACGCGGCAGCCACAGCGTCTTCCCCCCGTTACTCCCCACCAGATGATGCGGTTGTTCCGCAGCCGCCGGTGCGGTTGGGTCATCGTCCGCGCGGATCGCGGGGCCGTGATCAGAAGGGGTGGGTCTCGGTGGGGGCCGTTGCCTGGGCTGGGCCTGTGTCTGCGGTGGCCGGGCGGGGAGCGGGGGTGGTGCCGCCGGGGCGGTAGGTCTTGGTGATCTTGGCGGTCGCATATGTCAGGGAGACGGCGACGTCCTCGGCGTCGATCTCGAGGGTGGTGCGGCGCTGGCCTTCCTTGTCGTCGAAGGTACTCTGCCGTAGCTTTCCGGTGACGATGATCCGCATGCCGCGGGTGAGTGACTGTGCGGCGTTTTCGCCGGCCTGGCGCCACAGCGAGCAGCGCAGGAACAGCGGCTCACCGTCCACGAATTCGCTGCGGTCGCGGTCGAACACGCGGGGAGTGGACGCGACCGTGAAGGAGGTGACGGGCAAGCCGGAGGCGGTGTACCGCAGTTCCGGATCCGCAGTCAGGTTGCCCGCCACCGTCACCAGCGTCTCGCCCGCCATGTCCGCCCCTACTCACGTGGTCCTCCGCCCACCCTACCGGCCGGGCTGCGGCGGGATCCGGCGAACCGGTATCGCCATCGTCCGCAACACCGTTGCGTTTGGATCTTGATGCGCTTGTCAAGGGGCCTGGGAGAACGAGGCAACGGGACTCCTGATAGATCAACTTGTTGCGAAGCGAGTCGATCAAGCGTGGGAGTCCCGTTGCAGGAGAAGTCTGTCATCGTCCGGACGATTGAGGTGGCGTTGACAATCAAGTTGAGGGGGGGATGTGATGATCTTGGTGTGGATCGTCGTGGGGAGGGCCTGCTCGTGGAGACCGTACCGTCGTACCGGGGGTTCCGGTTCCCGCCGGAGGTGATCGCGCACGCGGTCTGGCTGTACCACCGTTTCCCTCTCTCCTGCCGCGACGTGGAGGAGCTCCTGTTCGAGCGCGGCATCCAGGTGTCGTATGAGGCCATCCGTCTGTGGTGCGACCGGTTCGGCCCGGAGTACGCGCGCCGGCTGCGCCGGCGGCAGCCCCGCCCCGGCGACCGGTGGCACCTGGACGAGGTGTTTATCAAGGTCAACGGGCGCATGCGCTATCTCTGGCGGGCAGTCGACCAGGACGGCAACGTCCTGGACATTCTCCTGACCGGCAAGCGGGACGCCGTCGCGGCCAGGCGGTTCTTCCGCAGGCTCCTCAAGGGTACCGAGGCCGTGCCGCGCGTGATCGTGACGGACAAGCTCCGCAGCTACGGCGCCGCGCACCGCGCACCGCGAGACGATGCCCTCGGTGGAGCACCGTAGCTCGAAATACCTGAACAACCGGGCGGAAAACTCTCATATCCGGGCCCGTCAAGAAACAAAGTGTCGACGAGCACCGCTCCTGAGCTGCAGCGTCAAGAGCAGAAACACGCAAGTTATTTCTTGACGGGCCCTCCCCACACGGGAACGCGAACACCGCATGAAGGGCTTCCGCAGCGTGGGCACCTCCCAGAGATTCCTCGCCTCCTTCTCCCGGAGCTCACCGCACTTCCGCCCCCGCCGCCACCGGATGACCGCCCCCGGCTACCGCACCGAGATGACCAACCGCCACACCGTCTGGCACCAGATCACCGGCACCACCCTCCTGGCCACCACCGGCTGAACCCCAGCGCCACCACGCACCACTCGGCACTCCAGCACGCCCCAACTCGCCTGCCACAACAGCAACTTGACTGTGAGGATGTTCGGGTGCCGCTCCGGGCGGTGGTCTGACCCGCAACTTGACTGGCCGTGTGCCTTGGCGTTGATCTGTCGGCCACCCGCTCGGAACGGTATCTGCTGCCGCCGGGCAGGGGACGTGTCCCGATAGACATCTCGGGATCTGAAGAAGTCAAGCGGCAGCTGTCATGTCCCGCGTCAAGTTTGTGGCTCACTGATCTTGGTTTGAAAGTTGCGGGTGCAGGGTCGGGGTGCGGTAGATCTCGATCGGCCGGTGGCCGGCGAGGGCTTCGTGGGGGCGGACGTGGTTGAAGACGTGCCGGTAGTGCTCGGCCTCGCGGGCGAGCTGGTCGAGGTCCTCGATCTCCTGGCGGTAGAGGTGTTCGTACTTCAGCGAGCCGAAGGCCCGCTCGCGGACTCCGTTCTGGCCGGGGCTCTTGGCGCGGGTGCGGATGTGCAGCAGCTCGGGCTGGGAGGCGATGAACCGGGCGAACGCGGCGCCCTTGAACGCGCCCCCGTTATCGGTGACCAGCTTGATCCTTCGGATCTTGCCTGTCTCGCCGCTGACGGGCAGCAGGCCGGCCAGCGGGCCGCCGCCCAGCCGCTCGGCCTCAGCGATCGCGATCTTCACTGCCTCGATCGCGTCGGTACCGGTGCAGGACGGGCTGATGTGCCAGCCATGCTCGTACTTGGTGAAGTAGTCCGTCACACCGGCCAGGCGCCAGATGCCGCCTCCTTGGGTCTCGTACTCGGAGAAGTCGAGCTGCCACACCTCGTTCGGCGTGGTGGGCTGCTCGGCGAACGCCGCCTTGCGGGCCTTCGCGTGTTCCCGGCGCTGCCCCTGGTAGTCGACCGGCTGGAGCAAGTCCCGCCTGCGCAGGGCACGTTCGACCGAGGACGCGGACAGGGTGTGGCCGTCGGCCCGCATCAACCAGTGGATCTTGCGGTGGCCCCAGGCGGGCCAGTCGGCGGCGTACTTCGCGGCCAGCGGCTCGGCGGCGTCCACGACCGGGGCAGGCCACGGGCCCTTGGCCGACGCCGGGCCGCCGCGGGCGCGGGCCTGCCAGCGGCAGTACGTACGGCGCGGGATGCCGGTCAGCTCACAGAACCTTGAAGTCGGCATCGCCGCCTGAGCGCGGATCACCTCGAGGTCCTCGAAGGGGCCAGACGCCCCTCGGCGGACTTCTTCCACACCCGCAGCTCGACATGCGCCTCACCCAGCGCAGTCTTCAGCTCCTCGATCTCCGCCTCGAGCAGCTGCTCCCGGCCCGAGGACCGCCGGGACCCGGCCGCGGCCAGACCGGCCTTGCCGGACTCCAGGAACTGATCACGCCACTTGGCCACCGACGTCTGCGACGTCTTGTACTTCCGGGCCGCGTCAGCGGCCGTCATCTCTCCGGACAAGACCGATAACACGATCCGTATCTTCTGCTCCACCGGGAACTGCGGCGGACGGGACATCAGGCTCTCCTACGTACTCACGGGGCTCAACAAACCCCTGTGCCAGAAAGTCTGACGCGCGACAGACTCACGAGCGCGTGTGTGGCCGGTCGAGCTCGGCCGCGAAGAAACTCGCCGCGGCCTTCAAGATCTCGTTCGCCCGCCTCAGCTCAGCGATCTCCTTCTTCATCGCCTTGATCTGCGCGGATTCCTCCGTTGTCTTCCCTGGCCGAGCCCCGTTGTCGATCTGGTCCTGACGGACCCACTTGCGCAGCGTCTCGGTCGTCCCGATGCCCAGCTTCGCCGCGACCGCCTTCATCCCGGCCCACTCTGTGTCGTACTCCGGACATACCTCGGCGACCATGCGGACCGCTCGTTTACGCAGCTCAACGGGGTAGGGGGAAGGACGTGCCATGACTCGATCCTCTCAAATGATCGAGTCCCTACCGAACCCGGAACGGTTCAGAGCGTGGCCTCGGTCAGGAGTGCTGCGGCTTGGCGGTAGCGTTGATGGGGACGTAATTGTTTGCAGAGGGTGCGGAGGTGGTGAGTGGCGCGGGTGGACTGAAGGGTGGGGTAGGCAGTGAGGAACGCTTGCCAGTGAAGGACGGCTTGGTCGAGGTGGCCGAGGCGCAGGTGGGTTTCGGCAAGGTGGGCTTGGGTCAGGGCGGTGGCGCGGTGTTGGGCTGGTGTGCGCAGTCGTAGTGAAGTGTTCAGGGCACGGATGGCGCCTGCGGGGTCGCCGAGGGCTGTTAGGGCGCGGGCGCGTTGGTAGTGCAGAGCGGCGAGCGGGTATGTGGCGAAGGGGCCAGGTGTGCTCTCGGCCTGGGAATCTAAGGATTCTGCGCGGGCCAGGGCGGTGAGGGCGGCGTGGCGGTCGTAATGGGCTTGTACCACGGCGAGATGGGCTTGGGTGTAGACCTGAACGGCGGGGGCGGCGTGGCGGGCATGAGCAGTGGCCTGGTCGGCAAGGTTGAGGACGGCCGGGCTGTAGTGACCGAGGTCGTAGGCGTGGGTGGCCATGGCGCGCAGGACGATGGCGAGTGTGGCCGAGTCGTCGGCATCGGCGGCAAGCCGGGCTGCGACAGTGTGGTAGTGCTGGGCGGTGCGGTCGTGGCCGCTGTCGGCGGACATGGTGGCAAGCAGAAGGGTCAGCTGGGCGGTGGCGGACAGCAGATCTTGGTGGACAGGTTCGCGCAGGCGCGCATACAGAAGAGGGAGCACGTGGTCGTTAAGGTAGGCGGCCAGCGTGGTGCGCACACACTGCCCGCCGTATTCCTCAGCTGCACTGTGGAAGAGGCTTGTCATGCCACGTATGCGACTGGTTTCGGCCGACCGGGAAGGCAGTGATGGGGCTCCTGTTTCTGGCCGATGAGGGGAGCCGGTGGTGGCGATCTGCTCCGGCAGGCTCAGGGCAGTCACGCTGAAGCCGCGTGCCTCGAGCGACGCCAGTTGGGTGAGGCCGAGTTCGGCACGGGTAAGCTGGGTAAGTTTGTGCACTGGCTCGGCCTGCCAGGAAGGGTCTACAAAGGGAGCGGGGACGTCAGTGAGGTTAACCTCCTGTGCCGTAACAGGTCTGCCTAACCGACGGGAAAGACACTCCAGCAAGAGTGTGGGAGCGGGAGGCCGAGGCCGCGTGCCCTTCAGCCAGCGCCGCACCGTGGTGCCATCGCACATCACCGCAAGGCCCTGTTCAGCGGCCACTGCGCGCAGCGCACGAGCGAGCTCCGCAGGACTCCACTGCGCTGACCGCAGCAGCGCCTGCAACCGGGTGTTAGGTACTCGTGGCATACGCCTCGCCTCCAGAGCGGCAACATCAGGAGACCATCACGCGAGAACCCATCACACCCGCACTTGCGGGCACCGGTTCCCTGAGCGCGGTATTACAGCCGGGAGGTACTTGGCACCCATGCTGCTAAGGCTGGTACCGATGGTCACGCCCAAAACCAGCCATGGAATGCGAAGTAGGGTGGTGGCCGTGCACGTGAAGCGCCCCACTTCTAATGGAGACTCGATTCCATGTAAGGATCAGAGGGCATTATCACGTTGAGCTGGGCCCGTGAGATTGAAGCGCCCCGGTTTCGTTAGAGACTCGGGATGGTGTCTGTGACCTGGTGTTTCGTGGTTGTGCGGTAGTATTGATCAGAAACTCAAAGGGTTCTGTTCGAGGATGTAGCGGACGTGTGGGCCGCCGAAGTATCCGCGGACGATGTCTGGCTGATGTTGACGCCGGTGGAAGAACCGGCGGGTTTCGGTGGCGAGTTGGCCTCGATTCGTCAGCGGGTTTCGGTCGCTGAGTGATCCGGCGGTTCGCCCGTAATGTCCTCTGCCGTTGGAGGACGGGCCGTCGCGTAACGCCGCGGGGTGCGCCGGGTTCCACAGCCCGGAGACTGCGGTCCTCCTCCTTCCTGGTCCTGGTCCTGGTCCTGGTCCTGGTCGGGGCGGGGCCGGCTGTCAGGTGACGGCCGGAAGCTGTGTGAGCCTGCTCCAGCAGGTGGTGAACGCCTTTGCCCAGGGCCAGGTCCGTTCGATGCGCAGGTAGCGGCGTCGGGCGTGGTCGGCGAGGCGGGCGGGCAGGTGGTAGAGGCGGAAGCGCATGGTGTCCGGCTCGGCGTGTTCGAGCCCGTCCTGGTCGTGCAGGGTGAGCAGCCGCAGCCAGGCGTCGAGATCAGCCGCGAGGTTGCAGGCAAGCATCCATCCGGCGTTGACCTGCCACGACTTGGACGGGAGGTTGTGCAGGCCCATGGCTTTGCCGGTGCGGATGCGATCCTCGACCTCGGCGTGGTCGCGGTGCAGGGCATCGAGGAACTGGACCTGGTGCGAGCCGGGGATGCCCCACAGGTGCCGGATATTCGTCGCGGTGATCGAGTAGCGCCAGCCGGTCTGTTTCTCGAAGTCGGTCAGCTTCTTGTGCTGCCGCCGTGAGGGTCTGACCCGGCGGACGATCAGCCGCATCCCCTCGGGCCAGCCCTCGCGGGTGTTCACCCCGGTCAACTCGGCGACCTGGTAGCCCTCCTGGACGCTGCCGTCCTGGTGCAGGGAGGTCTCCCATGGGGCTTGTCAAGTTGCTTATGTGGTAGGCGGGTTGGGTGTGCCGGTGGTGCGGGCGGTGTCTGGTTCAGGCGGTCGCGGCCATGAGGGTGGTGCCGGTGATCTGGTGCCAGAGGGTGAAGCGGTTGGTCATCTCGGTGCGGTAGGCGGGGGCGGTCATCAGGTGGCGGCGGGGGCGGAAGTGCGGTGAGATCCGGGAGAAGGAGGCCAGGAACCGTTGGGCGGTGCCGACACGGCGGAAGCCCTTCATACGCCGCTCGCGCTCTCGCGTGGGGATATGCGAATTCTCTGCCCGGTTGTTGAGGTATTTCGAGGAGCGGTGCTCGACTGACGGCATCACCTGACGGTGGGCGGCGCCGTAGGAGCGGAGCCTGTCGGTCACGATCACCCGGGGCACGGTCTCGGTGCCCTTGAGGAGCTTGCGGAAGAAGCGCTTCGCGGCCTTGGTGTCGCGCCTGTCGGTCACGAGGATGTCCAGCACGTTCCCGTCCTGGTCCACCGCGAGGCTGTTTACTCCTCTGTGTAAGGGGTGATCTTGCTGGGTGCTGGTCGGGCCCCGGGTGAGACCAGGAATGTGACGCACAGTGAGTGACCTGATGAACGAGTCCAGCCCGCACGCCGAGTCCGCAGAGCCGCGTGAGGAGGCGTCGAGGCGGCTGGCGGGGGCTTTATCGCCGGCGGCGATCGACCGGCTCCTGGCTGATGCGGAGGCGGCCGGGGTCGGTATTGACGGGGCCGGCGGGCTGCTGCAGCAGATGATGAAGGCGGTGCTGGAGCGGGCTTTGCAGGTGGAGATGGCCGACCATCTCGGTTACGAGGCCGGGGACCCGGCAGGCCGCGGCTCGGGCAACGCCCGCAACGGCTCCTACCCCAAGACGCTCACCACGGTGGCCGGCCCGGTCACGGTGGACGTGCCCAGGGACCGCCGGTCGGAGTTCGAGCCAGTGATCGTACCCAAGGGCCGGCGGCGTCTGGCCCAGGTCGACGACATGGTGCTGTCGCTGTACGCCCGTGGCATGACCACCCGCGACATCACCGCCCACCTCAAAGAGGTCTACGGCAGCGAGGTGTCCCCGGCCCTGGTATCCAGGATCACCGATGTGGTCGCGGACGAGATAACTGCCTGGCAGAACCGCCCTGTTGACGACGTCTACCCCATCCTCTACATCGACGCGCTGACCGTGAAGGTCCGCGACAGCGGCATGGTCACCAACAAGTCCGCCCACCTGGTGATCGGCGTCGACGTGGACGGCATCAAGAACGTACTGGGCATCTGGCTGCAGGACAGCGAGGGCTCGAAATTCTGGCTGAACGTGCTCACCCAGCTGAAGAACCGCGGCCTGCGCGACGTCCTGATCGTGTGCTACGACGGGCTGGCAGGCCTGCCCGACGCCATCACCACAGTCTGGGAGAAAGCCCTGGTCCAGACCTGCGTGACCCACTTGATCCGCAGCTCGATGAAATACGTGTCGCACGGTGACCGCAAGCAGGTGACCGCCGCCCTCAAACCGATCTACACCGCCGCCACCGAATCCGAGGCACTGACCGCGCTGGACGAGCTCCGGTCAAACTACGGCAAGAACTACCCTGGCCTGATTGCCAGTTGGGAACGGGCCTGGGAAGAATTCATCCCCTTCCTCGCCTTCGACCACGAGATACGCAGGGTCATATACACGACCAACGCCATCGAATCCCTGAACTACCAGCTCCGCAAGATCACCAAGACGCGCGGCCACTTCCCCAGCGACGACGCCGCCGTCAAACTCCTCTACCTCGGCATCCGCCGCATCCAAGGCCGCCACATCGACGGCGACGGTCCCATCCCCAAAGGCCGCGTCCGCGGCACCGGCACCCTCGGCTGGAAACGCGCCATGAACCACTTCATGCCCGCCTTCCCCGACCGCCTCCCCCTCTGACCCCAGCAAGATCACCGACAGTAGCCAACCCGCAGGCCCGACCAGGGCACTTCCCCCGCAGTGGTGGACACCTTCGATCGGCCCCGGTGAGGGGCTGGCAGGAGGGACCACTTATGGTGATGAAGGTTTATTCGCCCGAGTTCAAGGCCGACGCCGTCGCGCTGTACCACTCGGACCCCGACCTCACGATCGTGCAGGCCGCCCGCGATCTGGGGATCAACCCGGAGACGCTGCGGAACTGGATCCGCGCCGACCGCGCCCGCGGCGGCAGCACCACGAAGAACATGAAGGACACCCCGGTGAGCAAGGCCACGAAGGAAGAACTGGAGGCCGAGTTAGCGGCCCTGCGCACGGAGCTGAAGACGGTGCGCAAGGAGAATGCGACGCTCGCCCAGGAGCGCGACATCCTGCGCAAGGCCACGAAGTTTTTCGCCTCCGAGATGAGCTGGTGACGAGCCGCTTCCAGTACCTTCGAGGTCAAGCGGCTCTGCCACGTGCTGGACGTCGTCCGCTCCAGCTACTACAAGTGGCGCTCTTCGCGTGAGGCCCGTGCCCAGGGCGAGCGGGACGACCAGGTCCTGGCCGACAGGATCCGGGCCGTGCACACGGACTCGGACGACGCCTACGGCGCCCCACGCATCACCGCCGAGCTCCGCGACACCCACGGCATGCACATCAACGAGAAGAGGGTCGCCCGCGTCATGCGCAAGTTCCGCATCACCGGCTTCCACCTGCGCAAGCGCATACGCACCACCATCCCCGAGCCGTCGCAGACGCCGGTGCCGGACCTGTTCAAGAGGGACTTCACCGCTGCCGCGCCGAACCTGAAGTACATGGGCGACATAACGTATCTCCCCGTCGGAGACGGCGAGCACCTCTATCTCGCTACGGTCCTGGACTGCTTCTCACGCCGGGTGGCGGGCTGGTCGATCGCCGATCACATGCGCACCGACCTCGTTGCCGACGCGCTGAAGATGGCCGCCGCCACCCGTGGCAGCCTCGACGGCGCCATCTTCCACAGCGATCACGGGGCGCAGTACGGATCCCGTGAATTCGCCGGCCTCTGCCGGGAGTTGGGAGTCACCCAGTCCATGGGTGCCGTCGGGACGAGTGCGGACAACGCCGCCTGCGAGTCCTTCCACGCGTCTCTGAAACGGGAGATCCTCAAGGGAGCACGGCGCTTCGACGGGGCCGGCGCCTGCCGGCGTACCGTCTTCCGCTGGCTGACGCGGTACAACACCTGGCGCCGCCACTCGGCGAACGGACAGCTCAGCCCCGTCGCCTACGAACAGATGTCAGCTACCCTGACACTCGCCGCATAACAAACAAACAGGTGTCCACCCTTCGGGTGGAAGGCCCCAGCAAGGCCACACACCTCTACATACACAAAGGAATTGACAACCTCTCCACCGCGCGCCACAGGTACCGCATCCGCCCGTTGACCTTGATGAAGACCTCGTCCAGATGCCACCGGTCACCCGGCCGGGGCTGCCGGCGGCGCAACCGGCGCGCGTACTCGGGCCCGAACCGCTCGCACCACAGCCGGATCGCCTCATAGGACACCTGGATGCCACGCTCAAACAGCAGCTCTTCCACATCACGGAACGACAGAGGGAAACGGTGATACAGCCAGACCGCGTGCGCGATCACATCCGGCGGGAACCGGAAGCCCTTGTGCGACGGTGCAGCACGGTCCACCAGCAGGTCCCTCCCAGACGATCTACACCAAGATCATCGCACCCACCTCCTCAACTTGATAACTCGTAACTGGATAGGTGCTCCTGGCGGGATGAGTTGAATCTTGTCAGTTGGATCGGTGATCATCTGTCTCGTGTCTGATGCTGCTGTGCCGCCTTCTTATGAGGAACTCGCTGTTCTGGTGGTGCAGTGGCGTGAGGAACTCGCCGCGGCGCGGGAACGGATCGTGGTACTGGAGGGTCAGGTCGTGGACCTGACGGCCCGGCTGGGGAAGAACTCGGCGAACTCTTCCAGGCCGCCGTCTTCGGACGGACTGGCGAAACCGGCTCCGAAGTCTCTGCGTGGGAAGTCCGGGCGGGGGCCGGGCCGCCCGAAAGGCCAGAAGGGCATCACGCTGCGGCAGGTCGCGGACCCCGACCACCGGGTCGAGCACCGGCCCCACGGCCCTTGCGCCGGCTGCGGTGCGGACCTGGCCGGGGCCGTCGTGGCCGGTATCGAGCGGCGTCAGGTCTTCGACCTGCCCGAACGTATCGGCCTGGAGGTCACCGAGCATCAGGTCCTGACCTGCCGGTGCGCGTGCGGGCGGAGCGAGAAGGCCTCCGGTCCCGAGGGCGTGCGGGCCCCGGTGCAGTACGGTCCTGGTCTCGCGGCCGCCGGCGTCTACCTGATGCACGGCCAGTTCCTGTCCAAGGACCGCACCGCCACCGCCCTGGCAGACCTCTTCGACGCGTCCGTCGCGCCGGGCACGGTGGCCTCGTGGGTACGCACTTGCGCGAGCCGGCTGGATGCCTTCGGCCGTCTCGTGGCCGGGAAGGTCGCCGGCGCGGCGGTGGCGTTCTTCGACGAGACGGGGTTCCGCACCGCCGGGTGCCTGCACTGGCTGCACTCCGCCTCCAGCGGCCAGTTCGTACACCTGTCGGTGCACCGCCGCCGCGGTCGCGAAGGCATCGACGCGGCCGGGATACTGCCCGGCTTCACCGGCATCGCCATGCACGACGCCTGGGCGCCCTACGACTCCTACCCGCAGGCCGAACACGCCTTGTGCTCGGCACACGTACTACGCGAACTGGTCGCGGTCACCGAGCGGGGCAGCGAGAAGGCCCGGTGCGCGGCCTACCGCGCCATCGACGCCGTGCTGGCCCTGAAGAAGGCCGCGGAAGAGGCCCGAGCGGACGGGCTCGACGCGATCGCCGTGTCCGTGAAGGACGGTGAGCTTGGGGCGCTGGCCCAGGCGGTGGCCGACGGGCTGAAGGCGACCGCCACCCGCAGCTCGAAGACCGAGGCGAAGTACCACGCCCTGTTCAGACGGCTGACGAAGCGCTGGAACGACTACCTGCGCTGGGTCCACGACCTCACACTGCCGTTCGACAACAACCCAGCCGAACAGACGATCAGGATGGCCAAGCTGCGGATCAAGGTCTCCGGCTGCCTGCGCACGCTGCACGGCGCGCAGGACTTCGCCGCGATCCGCACCTACCTGGCCACCGCCACCCGACACGAGCAGCCCATGCTCGACGTCCTCATCCAGGCCATGCGCGGCAGCCCCTGGATGCCCGCCCTCGGCTGATCACCGGTCCCGCCAACCGGCAATCACGCACGCCTCCGGACCGAGACACCTATCCAGTCACGATAACTCTGCCCCACGCAGTGGGAGATGATCTCCACCGGGTACCGATGCCCCTTGTACGACGGCGGCGTGTCCACAAGCAGCCCCTCCCACGATGACCAACTCGAAGATCATCTCACGAGGCTTCGCCAACGTGACACTGCCGCCTCGTCGGCTTCTACGCCTTCGACAACCGAACCGTGAAGCCCACCGGACGCCTGATCTTCTTCGCACTCAGCCGGATCCGCTACCTTCCCGCCCACAACGGCTCACCACCCCAGATCCTCGTCCCCGAGAAGATCCAGCTCCGCCTGCTCGAACTACTCAAGATCGACCCAGCCCAACCCCGCTGGACGACGGCAAGCACGCACGGAGCAAGCACGGGTTCAGCCAGAGTGAACCCAGCGGCCTGGCTGAACCCGTTGTACGGCCTTCCACTCCGGAAGCTTCTCGCCCCCACCTGTGGTTCCGCCCGGACCAGGGCCTGCCCGGTGCGCCACTGACAGCGGCGGCGCACCGGACTGCCCGTGCTTCCCGGCCCACTATGATCCGCCCGGCCCGGGTCCGGTCGTGCCGACAGGGGTGTCAGAGTTCGCAGTTGGCGACGGTCTCGGTGTTGGTGCACGTGTCGGTGCCAGGTCCAGCGTCCCCGGAGTCACTGCCGCCGCCGCCGTCGATCGTGTCGGAGAACCCGGCCCCGACCGGAACCAGCTTGTCGTTGCCCGTCTTGACATCCCCGTAGATGACATCGCCTCCGTCGCCGGCGTTGATGGTGTCGCGGTTGCCGTCCGACACGACGGTTCCACTCCCGCTGATCGTGTCCCAGCCGCCGAAGATCGTGTCCGCGCCCGCACCTGCGCCACCGCTAATCGTGTTGTTGCTGCCTGCGACGCCGGCCTGGCCCACTGGGATCTCCAGGTTCTGTCCCTGTCCGTAGATCGTGTCGCCACCCTCGCCGCCGTCGAGCTGGTCATTGCCGGACGCCACCGCCACAGTGGCTGTGGCCACGGTCAGGTAGCGAACGTCGCCGACGAGGACATCAGCCCCCTCCCCGCCGGAGATGCTGTCACCGCTGGTGGGACCGCCCCCACTCGCGGCAATCACCGATGTCTCAAAATCCCCGATCAGCAGGTCACCGCCGCCTTCGCCGAAGATCGTGTCGGTGCCAACGGCAAGATCGCCTGTTGTCTGGAACTCGCCGTAGACGGTGTCGCTGCCGCCCCCGGCGCAGATGACATCGTCGCCGCCCGCACCGGAGATGGTGTCGTCGCCGCCCAGACCAGCAATCACATCCGGCCCAACGGTGCCGGTCAGGGTGTCGTTGCCGCCCGTGCCAGTGATCGTGGCGGGCAGCCCGTTGCACGTGACCACATCCGCAGCGGCCACCGGAAGACCAGTGACCATCCCACCCGCCAGCAGGATCGACGCACCGGCCAGGACCGCGAACCGCGACCCCACGGTGGAGATTGTCTTCATCGCACACTCCCCTACCCCTGGGCCGGGCACCACCGGACGGTAGTTCACATCACGTAACCGCCCAGGCCAGGAACAGTGTGACGCGAACCCGACAGACCTGACAGGGGCGTGAACCAGCGCGCAGACAGGGCGCTCGGAAGCGCCAACCACAGGCACATGCGGCACCATGCAGAAGGGGAGCGACCCATGGTTGCCGGAGCGCCGCCCCGGCAACCACAGGCCCGGCGCCACCGGTAGACGGGGTCCTGCCTGCCGAGCAGTGGTGAACCGCCGCTTCACCACCTGGCACCACATCACTGGAGCCACCCACCTGACAGCGACAGCCTTGACAACGGCACACACGAACACTTCCGCGATACCCCAACGCACCTGCCACACCAGCAACTTGAGGGCTTCCGCCGTGTCGGCACCGCCCAACGGTTCCTGGCCTCCTTCTCCCGGATCTCACCGCAGTCCCGTCGACCAGGACGATCCTGCCGTGTGAGGCGTCGGCGGGGTCGGGCACATGCTCGGCCAGGGCCGTCTCCACCACCGGGAGCAGCGTGGTCCACCGGCGCGAGACGGTGGCCTGGGAGATGTGGAACAGTTCCGCCGCCGCTTGCTGGACGGGGTTCTGCCGCAGCAGGAACAACACCAGGACCACGGACTTGTACAGGCCCAGCGCCCACATCCGTCCCGGCACCACGGGCGGATCGGGGTCCTCCACCAGCATCGTGTGGACCCGGACCACCAAGGCCTCCAGTTGATCCGCTTCCAGCCCTGTCGTAACGTTCCACCTCAACGGCCCTACCCCGATGGAAAACTGACGTCGTCGCAAACGCCAGGCTACCGAGCAGGGCCGTCTTGCTGATCAAGAAACCAAGCCCGTGAATAACCCTCGCGGTCTTATTCGGGCGCAGGCCGAAAGGCCACGACAGCGTTGTGTCCGCCGAAGCCGAAGGAGTTGTTCAATGCGAGCTCTACGTGTTGGTGGATGGCTTGCTTACCTACGGGCTGGATTGCTATTTCTGGCCCTATGTGTTGAAGGTTGGCCGTCGGAGGTACGAGACAGCGGGCGACAGTCAATGCAGTGAACGCGGCCTCTACTGCTCCGGCACCTCCCAGGAGATGCCCGGTGACGCCTTTGGTTGATGTCACCGAGGGGCCCTGGGGCAGGACTCGGCTGATCACCATGCTTTCGATGGAATCGTTCAGTGGGGTGGAGGTTCCATGGGCATTGACATGGTCTACCTCGGCTGGGTCGGCGCCAGCGTCGGCGAGGGCTGCGCGGATGGCCGCTTCTGCGCCACGGCCCTCCGGATGCGGCGCGACCGCGTGGTGGGCATCGCACGATGCCCCATAGCCCACGAGCAGCGCATATCCAGGTCGGCCGCGGGCGCGTGCGTCCTCAGCACGCTCCAGGACAAGCATTCCTGCCCCTTCTCCCATGACGAATCCGTCGTGGCCAGCGTCGAAGGGCCGGCATGCTCCCAATGGGTTGTCATTTCTTCGCGACAGCGCGCCGATGCGCGCGAACGCAGCAACTAACAAGGGAGTGACGGCGGCATCGGCCGCACCAGCGAGAGCAATGTCGCAGACGCCAGAACGCAGCCAGGCCATCGCCGTGCCGATGGCCGTTATACCTGACGCGCAGGCAGTGCTCACCTGCTGGCTGGGCCCGCGCGCGCTCAACGACAGGGCGATGTGCCCTGCCAGCATATTGGGCAGGTATTTGGTCAGCATCATCGGCGACAGGCCCTCAGCACCGGCCTTCAAAAACCTGCAATGTTGTTCGTCGTACGTACCTGCGCCTCCGAATGCGGTCCCCACAACGACGGCGACTCGCTCGTGCCGCCATGCTTCGGGTGCGAGCTGGGCATCAGCCACTGCTTCGTGTGCTGCAACGAGCCCCATCTGTGTGCAGCGGTCATAGCGCCAGGCTTTGCTGGCCCCCAACAGGGCAGCAGCGTTGAAGCCAGGGACACGGCATGAGAAGGAGACGGGCAGGCCGTCCAGCTGGGGATCCGCAGCGGCAGTGGGCAACCCATCACACACGCGTCGCCAGGATTCCTCGCGTCCCATGCCCGCCGGAGACACCAACCCGATTCCGGTGACAGCGATGGCGCTCATCTCACCCGGCCGACTGCTTGCTGGTGATCACGGCGATTACCTGCCTCACCGTGGCGTCCACCGGGAGGTCGCCATCGCGAATAGAAACTCCGCATTCTTCCTGGAGCATGGCCAGGAATTCTGCGATGGCCAGCGAGTCTAGGTCCAGCGACTTCAGTGTGGCCTCCGGCTGCACGCTGGATTCGGGAACCTCAAATTTTTCCGACAGAATCCGCGTCAATGTGCAGTACATGCTTTCCATGGTGATTCCTCCAGGCGCTGGAAGTGGAAAATGAGAGTGAGTTTCAGCGTCAGAGCGCGCGTCATGCCCGCGGTAGTGGACACCGGAGGCAGCTCTTCTCGCGCTATCTGTGGCCTGTGGTGAGGCGGAGGGCGTCGCACACGAAGGAACTCAGACCAGAGGCGGTTGACGCTAGGTAGTCGTGGTTGCCGGGCAGCGTGTGCACTCCTTGGAATCGAGTGGTGTGAGCCGCCCATGCGTGAGCGCCGGCGGCGCTGACATACGGGTCGTGGGCACCCATGCAGACGGCGATGGGACAGGTCGTCGGAGCGCGTGGCCGAAGTACGTAGGAGTGGAACATGCGCAAGTCACCACGCAGGGCCGGGAGTACCAGTTCCGCGAAGCTGCTGTCGGCGAGCAGCTCGGCGGGCAGTCCGATACGCCTTGCCTCGGCGATTACTTGGGCGTCGGTGTCCAGAGGCGTGTTCGTGCGCGTCTCGGCGCCTGGGGCGGAGCATCCGGAGACGATGAGACTGCGGGGAGGGGGGAGTTGCTGTTCATGGAGGAGGTGGACGATTTCGAAGGCCAGCAGGGCGCCGAGGCTGTGGCCGAACAGGACGTAGGGCAGCCCTTCGAGCCACTGCACCGCGAGGGCCACCTGGCGGGCCGCCTCATCGACGGCTTCCAAAGGGCGTTCATGGATGCGGTCCCCTCGGCCGGGCAGCTGGGCAGCCCAGAGTTCCACGCCCTGGTCGTGATGCGATACCCAGGGGTGGAATGAGCCTGCTCCCGCGCCTGCGGGTGGTAAGCAGATTGAGCGTCCAATGGCGTGGTTTCCCGTCGGGCGGGCGCTCAGCCTGCGGAGGGTCCGGCGCCATGGGGGCGGGACACTCATGATCGGTCGAGTTGTGTCAGGGTCACCGGCAAGGTGAGGTAACCGCGCAGCACGGACCGTTCGTTGTGCTGAGGGCGCCGGGCGAGTTTCAGACCCGGGAAGCGGTGGAGGAGCCTTCTGAAGACAAGTGCTCCTTCCTGCCTAGCCATTGCTGCCCCGATGCAGAAGTATGGGCCGCCCCCGAAGCTCAGCGGTGGCGGGCCGGTGCGCCCCGGCTGGAACCGGTGCGGATCGCTGAACACCGCGGGGTCGCGGTTCGCCGCCCCGAGCACGACGCCCAGTTCCGTACCGGCTGGCAGGATCTCACCACCCACCTCGACGTCCCGGACAGTCATCCGCCGGGTCACTTGCATGGGGGCGTCGTATCGGAGGATCTCGGTCATGACGGTATCAATGGCCTCGGGGTGGGCGAGCAAGTGCTCGAGCACCCGGGGGTGTTCGAGCAGGGCGACCACGCCATTGCCGATGAATCCGCTGGTGTTGATGGTTCCTGCGCCGAAGATGGAGATCATCATGGCGATGAGTTCGTCCGCGGACAGGGCGGTCGGGTCGCTGTCATGGACCTGGACGAGATGGCTGACAAGGTGATCGTCGGGATGACGGCGGCGATGGAGGATGACATCGGCGAAGAACTCGCAAAGGAGGCGGAAGCTGTCGTCGGCGGCGGCGAGGTCGGCCGGCGTGAGACCTGGCTCCAGCAGATTCGCGAATGCCAGCGTTGCGGGACGGAAATTGGCGAGGTCCCGCTCATCGATCCCGAGCACCCCGGCGATGGTGATACTGGGCAGTCGGAAGGATAGGGCTTCCTGCAGGTCCACCTCACCTTCCTCGTGGAAGCGCTCGGTCATCTCCTCCAGGAGTCTGTCCAGGCGCTCTGACTCGGCGTGCAGCAGAGCGTCGATGCGGCGTTTACTGAAGAAGCGGTTGACCGTCCCCCGCCGTCGCGGATGTGACTCCTGATCACCGAACTGCATCATGCGCATGAAGGCTCTGACCGAGAGGTGATCGGCCCAGTCGGGGATTCTGCGGCACAGCCATGTGTGGTCGGGGCGTGTGAAGTCCCTCAACGACAGCGCTTCGGCGCAGTCCTGGTAGTTGAACAGCAGGACGGCTTTGTGCCGCTCGTCGTAGGTGGCCGGACGGACGCGGAGACGGTCGTAGAGCGGATAGGGGTCGAGGCGACCGGCAGGTTGTGCCAGGAGGGCAAGATCGTCAGTCGGAGACGTATACACCGCTCATCACCTCCTGTCCGCTGCCGGGGTGGGCACAACGGCCCGTTCATCGATCAACGCCGCCAGGTCGCGCAGCTGGGAGGCGGAGGTCACCTCACGGACACTCAGCGACACGCCGAGCCGTTCGTGTATCAGGGCGGCCAGGCGGGTGGTCAAAATGCTGTTTCCGCCCAGCAGGGAGAACTCGTCGGATCGGTGCCGCACGGGTTCGTCCAGCAGTTCGCTCCACAGCGCCGCGAGTTGGGCCTCGGTGCCAGGTTGAGGGGGACTCATGTCGCTGTGAGGGGGAGCGGCCGTTTCGGCGGCCCAGCTGGTTAGGGTGGCGCGGTCGACCTTTCCGTTGGATGTCAGGGGCAGTTCGTCCAGCACAATGAGTCGGCTGGGGAGACAGTGCCTGGGGAGGTTAGCGGCCAGATGGGCATGGACCGCTTCCAGCGGAATGATGTCCCCGGCCGGTACGACGTAGGACACGAGCCGATGGTCCCGCGGCTTGTGGGTGGGAACAGCCACGGTCACGGCCTGGGCGACCGAGGCGTGGCTGGTCAGCGCGGTTTCGATCTCGCCCAGCTCGATCCGCAGGCCATTCACCTTCACCTGCAGGTCGATCCGGCCCAGGATCTCCAGTTCGCCGTCGTGCCGGTATCTGACCAAGTCGCCTGTCCGGTACCAGCGTTCCCCGTCGTGCACCACGAAGCGTTCGGCGGTCCGCACGGGATCCTTGAGATATCCGCCCGCCAGGCCGGCGCCACCGATCCACAGCTCCCCAGGCACCCAGTCGGGACATTCCCGGCCCTGAGTGTCCACGACGCGAAGTGTCTGGTTGGCCAGCGGCGATCCGTAGGGGATCCAGGCGGCGTCCTCGGCGACATCCCCGGCGTCGTGGACAGTCGACCAGATGCCCGCCTCGGTTGCGCCGCCCATCGCCAGTACCCGGCGGGCGCCGCCTCGGCTGCGGATGCGGGCGGGGAGGCCGGGCGCGATCCAGTCCCCGGATAACAGAACGGTCCGGAGACTGTTGGGCAGAGGCTGGTCCGGTGCGGCCGACAGCAGCGACTCCAACAGTATGGGCACCGAGTTCCAGATGGTCACCCCGTGCCGCTCGAGCAGATCCCACCACGCCCTGGCGTCCTGCCGCTGCTCCTCCAGGGGAAGCACGACGCTGCCTCCTGCGGACAGCAGCCCGAACACGTCGTAGACGGACAGGTCGAACTCGAGTGCGCTGAGTGCGAGTACGCGGTCCTGGGCGCCGACCTCGCACGTACGGTTCACCCACGCAAGGGTGTTGAGTGCGGACTGGTGTGACATTTCGACGCCCTTCGGTGTCCCCGTCGAACCCGAGGTGAACAGCACATAGGCGGGCTGCTCCGGGCTGCAGGGCAGCGGTGCGTCGAGCGCAGACCCGGCGATGGCAGTGTCCAGGGATAGCGGCTTGACCGCCTGAGGCCACGTCAGGGTGCCGGGCATCGTGTCCACCGCGAACCGCACGTCACCCACGCCCAACACCTGCGTGTGACGTGCCGGAGGCCAGGATGAGCCCAGGGGTAGGTATGCGGCCGATGCGGCGAGCACACCCAGTGCCGCCACGATCTGGTCTGGCCCCTTGACTGCGTTGACGGCGACCACGTCACCTGGTCGGACGCCAGCGGCGCACAGGCCATGGGCAACCCTCAATGCTCGTTGCGCAAGATCGCTGTACGACATGACCTGGTCACGCCCCCACAGCAGGGCGGGATGGTGCGGAGTGCGCGAGGCGCGCTTGAAGAACGAGCTGTGGAGCGAGTCCGGGGTGATCGAGGCACTGGTGTCGTTCAGCAACCGGCGTGTCGCGCGCTGCCGGGCGGGTAGCGATGGGGTCGCCTGAGATCGCCATGCATGTTGATCGGCGGCCAATCGTTCCAGCAGCTCAATCTCCGCGTCGAACATGTCCTCAACCATCCCGGGTGGGAACAGGCCGTCTACGGCGTCCCACACCAGCTGTGCCTCACCGTCCAGTTGAAACACCTGGTGGTCGATCCAGACCTGGGGCGTCTGGGTGACGATGTAACCGGGGTGGCCGAGGGCTTGGCGGAAGTCAGCCGGCACCAGGTCATCACCAAAGGCGTCGAAGACGTTGTAGGTGAACACCACCGGGGCGGGGTTCCCTTCGCCCCGGTGGTGGCTCCGCAGCGCGCGTAGGATTTCGACCCCGTGGTACGCGTTGTGCTTGCGCCCCTCCTCGAAGGTGCGCTGCAAGTTTCTCGCCTGCTCCGCGAAGGAGCAGCTGTCAGCAAGGTCGGCGACTACCGGGACCAAGTTGGAGAAGTCGCCGACCACTCTCGTCACGTGCGGGTGGACCCGGACACGCCCGAAGTAGGGAACATTCAGGAGAAACCGGGGGTTTGTGCTCCAGCGGGCCAACACCTCGCAGTAGGCGGCGGCGACGGTCATCGCACGTGTCATGCCGTGGCGCTTCGCGTGCGTGCCCAGCATGGCCCACGTGCGGGCCGGGATGGCCTGCTCGTGTCGCCTGAAGCGGGGACACTCGATCGTCTCCGGCGCCGTGGCCAGCGGCAGGTTCGGGCCGAGCGGCATATCTCCGATCCTGTCCGTCCAGTACTTCTCGTCCTTGGCGCGCGCTGGAGCGAGTTCTGTGCGGCAGTCCTGCAGATACCGGGGGAAGTCGTAATCGATCGGCGCGAGCCGGGCTGCGGAGTCCGTATACAGGCGCGCCAGCTCGCCCAGGATGATCTGGATGCTCCGTCCGTCCGCTACGAGCAGGTCGAAGCGGCAGTGCAGACGGACCACGCCGGTGGGGAGACGGGTGAGGTGCAGAGCGAAGACCTCGCCGTTCTCGACGTCGAGCTGCTGGTGCGACAGGCGCTCACGCAGCGCCGACAGCCGTTCCTCCACCGCCTCGCCGACATGTTTGCGCAGGTCGAGCAGCGTGAGGCCGTGCCATGAGGCGTCGTCCCGCAGGTATTGGCGGCCATCCGGCAGGAACCCGGCCCGCAGCATGCCGTGTCTGCGGGCGAGGGCGTCGACCGCTTGTTTCATCCGCTCAGGCTCGATGTACTTGCCGTCAAATTCCATGTACACCTGGCAGCCGATTCCACCGAGAGCGTGCCCGCCTTGCCGTGCAGTCCAATACGCCTCTTGAATGGGGGTTATGGGGAACGGCTGTTGCGTGCGGATTAGGGGACGGGACTGGTGCTCATCAAGGCGAGCGGTCTCGCATTCACTCATGCGCGGCTGCTTTCTACTCATGGGCCCGGAATCGGACTGAGTGTGACGGGACGCGACGGCGGGAGTCCCGCCGCTGCTGCGGTACCCGGCCGTTCCGCCCCACGCGCACCCGGCCGGGCCCGCATCAGCACCCATGCAGCCGCGGGGAGGGGAGCAACCCGACTGCCACTAGCGAGCACCGCAAATCGGAACGGCATGACGACTCCGCCGCACCCGCCTTCAGGCACCGTGCCACCAGTACACCGCCCCGGGCCAATGCTGCAAAGCGTGCCGGTACCCGCAGTACCGGCGACACCACGCAACCTTGCGCATTTGTGAAAACAGCAGAACCTTCCTGCCCGCCTAGCGTGGTGTATCTCCGTCATCGGCGTCGGCCTACCGCGCTGCCAGCAGTGTGGGGTAGGGCGGCCACCGCCGCTGGGCTGGGTTGACACGGCCGCCTCACCGCCCACGGCCCTGAGCTGGTCTTCCCCGGCCGCTACGGGACGATCTATCAAGCCAAGGGGATGGAGTATCTGGGCAAGACGCCCCCGCGGAACGTGTCATGCTGCCCGACGGCTCGGTCCTCCATATTGGAGTACGCGCGGGTTCCCGTCGGACGATCGACTACCACAAAGCCGCATCTCAGCAGGTAGCTCACCACATATACCCACCCCAACCTCTGACGTGAGATCTCCGCAGTAACTCGTAAAATCTGCGAGTGATCGCTGTAATATGCGACCTCGTGACAGATTCCGAAAGTCGCGTGCTGACGCTCGTACGCCCTGTGCCGGAGCCGGCAGTGCCGGTGGACCCGGCGTCGGTGTCGGTCGAGACCGGGCTCGCGGACGTCGTCACTCTCCAGCGGCGCCGTCAGGCCCGCATGTCGGCGTACGACGAGGAGAGCTTCTTCCTCGACACGCTCTCGGAGTACCAGTGGGCGCGCGACGCGGCTGGACTGGCGCCGACGACGCTCGACGGGCTGATCAAGCCGGTGATCGAAGTCTGTGAGTACTACGGCACGGTCCCCTGGCAGCTGACGCCCCGGGAGGTCGACAAGTACTTCGCGGGCCCCGGCAAGCGGGCACAGTCGACAGTGCGCGGAAAGATCAACAAGATCGACGCGTACTTCGCCTTCCTCGAGCAACGGTACGCGGGCGAGGTCATGCGCCGCTTCGGCGGCACCGTCGAGTCTCCGATCGCCCCGTTCAACCGGCCGCGCCACCGAGGTGACTTCGGGCTACGCATTCCGCCGTCCCAGGCTGCGATGAAGGAGCCTTTTCAGCTCGGCAGCCGATCGGGTGATGGGTGGGAAGACGAAACGGGCGGAGCCCCTGGGCAGTTGAGCGAGGTGCTTGACGTCTCGACTCTTCAGCCTGGGGGCTCCGTTGGTTACGTATCCTGCCGCACTGGACCTGCCGCACGCACTCGTGGAGACGGTCACGATGCTGATCGTCCTCCGGGAGGGTGACCGCCGGTGCAAGCTCCGCCCGTCGGGGCGTGCGCTGGTCGCACTCGTGTACCTCAAGCAGCACCTCACCCTCGCCCAGATCGCGGCCGGGTTCCGGATCAGCGTCGGCACCGCCCACGCCTATGTCCGCTCCGTCGTCACACTGCTGGCCCGTCGCGCTCCGGGCCTGACCAGGGCCCTGCGTGAGGCAAAGGCCCGGGCGCAGTACGTGCTGGTGGACGGCACCTTGACGGAGTGCGACCGGGTCGGTGACAGCCGCGCCGACTACTCCGTGAAACACCGTCGCCACGGCGTGAACCTGCAGGTCGTCACCGATCCCGCGGGCCGGATCCTGTGGATCTCCCGGGCACTACCCGGCCGCACCCACGACCTCACCGCGGCCCGCACACACCGGATCGTGAACACGTGTGCCCGCCTCGGCATCCCGGTCCTGGCGGACCTGGGCTACCGCGGTGCCGGCGCAACCTTCGCTGTCCCGAACCGCCGCCGTCCCCGTCAAGAACTCCCCCTCCGGCAGCGGGCGTTGAACAGAGCCCACACCCGGCTGCGCTACCCCGTCGAACGCGGCATGGCCCGGCTCAAGACCTGGCGGATCTTCCGCCGCGCCCGCTGCAGCCCCACCTGGCTCACCACCGCCGCACGAGCCGTCCTCACCCTGGAGAGCTACCGCTGAAAATGCTCAAGGACTTCTTCGCCCGCTGGCGCGCGGAGTTGCCGAACGCACGGAAGTACGCGGTCGCCTGCCGCGACTACGTGATGACGAAGATCGCCTACCTGTCGGGAGTGCGCGCGGCGGAGCTGTGTGGGGTATGCCTCGGCGACATCCACTGGGAGCACGGCCAGTGGGGCCGGTTCGTTGTCCTCGGTAAGGGCGCCCGAGGCTCGGGGCCCCGGCCACGTGAGGCGTACCTCTTCCAAGAGGGCCGCGCCCTCTTGTGGTGGTACATCGAGGAGGTCCGGGGCGAGTTCGGTGACGACGCCGAGCACCCGCAGGCGCCGCTGTGGCCATCGGAACGCAAGTCGAAGGCGATCGCCGACCTGAACGTGTCGATCGCGCCGACGATCGTGCCTTCGACGTTCCGGAAGGCGTTGCACACCGCGGCCGCGGCTTACCTGACGGGTCCGGTCACCGACCTGTTTCCGCACCTGTTGCGGCACGCCTGCGCGACCCACAACTACGAGCGTGGGATGACACTTTGGGAGGTCCAGAAGGTCCTCGGACACGACTGGGCAACGACGACACTTCGGTACATGGCGACTGCGCACGCTGATCCGGAGCTCGCGAATCTGGCGGCCAGCTCCCGGGCGGCCCAGCGGCCCAGCGACTGGTGATGGACAAGGGGAACCTTCGGTGAAGTGGAATCTGCGGATGGTGGCCGCCCAGCGGGACCTGTGGCGGCCGACCGAGGTGCTCGCCGCCTTTCAGCAGGTCGGGTTCAACCCGTCGCTGAGCAAGGTGGCGGCGCTGTGGAGCGGCACGCCGGTCACGGTGCGCCTCGATGACCTGGACAAGATGTGCGCCGCGCTGAACTGCACCGTCGCCGACCTACTCCAGGCCGAGCCGCTCGCGGCGGGCCAAGCCGCGCCGGAGTCCGGCCAACAGGCCGTCGGCACCGAGAAACAGCCGGGATCAGGCTCGGTGCAACCGGTGCCGCGCAGCCGCCGTGGTGCCGGGCCGCGCTCACTCCCGCCGAGCTGAGGGGCTGGCCGGTGACGGTGGGGCGCGGGAAGGGGCTGGCACGGAGCTGCCCGGTGTGCCTGTGATGGCTGGTGGTGCACTGGTACCGGGTGTGCGACGGAGGCCGGCCCTGGGCGAGGAAGTACCCCGAACGCGGAGTGTGCCCGCGGTGCCGGCACGAGGCACACCTGAACACGGACGGGCTGTGCAAGCCGTGCCTCATGGCGATCCGAGTTGAGGAAGACGCCGAGTGGGCTCTGGGCCTGGAGGAGGCGCGACCCCGGCCGGTCCAGCTCACGGTCGGCGGCACCTACGGCGACCGGTCGGCGTCTGCCCGGCCACTGCGCAGGCCAACCAAGAACGGACTGAGTGTGGGGGTCGAGTGGTGGACCAAACTCAGACGGCAGCGCGCCGCTCCAGCCGGGCCGCCGGTGCTGGAGGCCCAGGTATGCGGTCAGGTCCCTCTCTTCACCGTGCCCCGGGCGCTGAGCGACGCCACGGTCAGCGCGATCGTCGGTCGCCCGGTCGCCGGGTGGGAGGAGGCCCGGCAGGTGATCGAGGCGATGGCGGCCGAGCACGGATTGACCGCGGGCTGGCGCAGCAAGGTCGCCGAGATGGTCCGCCTCGCCCTGGCCGTGCGTGAGGCCGAGGGCGCCGAACGGCTGCCCGAGGCCATGCTGCGGGACCTGCCGACCAACGGGGACGCAGTCCGCGTGATCTTGCTGGAGGTTGGGCTCTTGGACGAGGCTCCCAAACCTATGCGGTTCTCCATCTCGGACCAGCCCGCCCGTACCCCGTACATCACCGCTCCAGCGCCGCTGCCGCCCCCGGCGCCCCGCCAGTGCACCGACTGCTACGCCTGGATCCCCGTCGGCCGACGGGCAGGATTTGTCTGCGATCCGTGCCGACACTGGCGGGAGCGGGCGGGGCGAGGCCGGTGCTGCCGCTGCGGCCGCGACGGACTGGCCCTGCGCGACGACCGTTGCCGCAGCTGCCACCCCTACCGCCTCATCGACCAAGCCCGCCCGGCCTCCCAGCGGTTCACGCAGCTGGTGATCTCCCTGCCGACCGGCAAGGGCGGGCCGTTCGAGGCGTTCCCGGTCGGCGATGGCCAGGCGCCCGACTACGGCGAGCAACGGCCCGCTCTGCACACGAGCCGCGGGCAGGAAGCCCTGTTCGCCAGCCGGCGCGACTGGGCCCCGGTGCTGGCCCGGCTGCGGCGCATGCCTTCGGGGGAGCCGCCGCTGACCGAGAGCGCCCAGTGTTTGCTTGAGGAGTTCACCCGCCATCGACCGGGGCAGCGGCCGAACTACCGGAAGAACGCCCGCACGCTCACCATCCTCCTGTACTGGCTCGGCGCCGAGCCAGCGATCTTCGAACGCGACGTGCACGACCTGGCCCGGATCGACGTGAACCTCGCCGCCAAGCCCGTCTGCCAGTTCCTGCGCGACCGCGGCCTGCTGGTGGAGGACCCCGAACTGCATCGGGACGCGGATCTGGCGTGGATCGAGTCGACCCTCACCACCCTGCCGGAGACGGTCGCGAGCGAGGTGGGCACCTGGGTGAAAGTCATGCGCGAACAGGGCCGCCGCGAAGGCGAGCCCCGCGGATACGACGGCATCCGCCGCTACCTCACCACACTCCAGCCCATCCTCACCGCGTGGACCACCACGGCCGGAGTGACCTCACTGAGGGAGATCACGAAGGACCACGTCGAGAACGCCGTGGACGGCTTGTCCGGTTACCCCCGCCGAGGGCTAGCCACAGCCCTGCGCAGCCTCTTCCGCGCGCTCAAACGCGAACGAGTGATCTTCCGCAACCCCGCCCGGAACCTCCCGGTCGGCGACCTCAAGGGGATCCCGAAGTCCATCCCCTCCGACGTCCTGATGGGGCTCCTCGACCAGGCGACAACGCCGCTCGGCCGCCTCGTCGTCACCTTGGCCTCCATCCACGCACTGCCCGGACACGAGATCCGAACCCTGCACACCACAGGCCTCGACCTCTCCCGCGGCACCCTCGAAGTACAGCGCGGGCTGCTGCGGCACACCCTCTGCCTGGAGGAGCTCACCCACCAACTCGCCGCCGACTGGACGACCTACCGCCACCTGCGGTGGCCCGCCTCGGCCAACCCACACCTCCTGGTCAGCCAGAAGACAGCTGTCGATCCCGACCACCCGGCCGTCAGTATCGGCACGCTACGCGTGGCCCTCCCCAAGGTCCTGACGCTGGCCGGCCTGCGCCAGGACCGGATCCTCAACGAGGCGTTCGAGAGCGCCGACCCCCTCAAGCTGATGCGGCTGTTCGGCATCACCGAACAGACCGCCATGCGATATGTCAGCGCCGCCCACCCCGAGCGAACAGCCAAGCTACCTCGGTAGGCTGTCCCGTCACCTGGTGGGCGGCTCTGGATCACCAAGACGTCGACCAAGGGGCGGCGGCCGACCGTGATTGCGGGCGACTTCAGGGCCGTTGCTCGTTATTGCGGACGACGTCGCAGCAGCGGTCTTCGAACAGGTCGAGGATGAGGGAGCGCTGGGTGCGTTCGCTTGCCGCGATGCTTACCAGGACTTTACGCCGATGCCGCGCTGGAATAGGTCCGATGGTTGTCAGGATGAATGCTCGGTGGCGTCGAAGGTGAGGTCGCTGGCGGTTTCGCCTCGGCCGATTCGGGTGCGGCGGCGGGTCCAGACGACGGTGCCGCCGTCGGTGGTTCTGGCCAGAAGGTGGTCGCGCAGCAGCCTACGGCCCTCGCGGGGCAGTCGGTCGTCGTCAACAAGGGCACCGAGCTGGAGGAAGTCGCCGCGCGGGACCTCGGCGGAGTGGGCCATTGCCTCGACCGCGTATTCGGGGACGTCGCCGGTCGAGGTACGCTGCGGGGTCAGCGGGAACCAGTGCGGCGGGACCGTGGAGCCCAGGCGGTAGGCCAGGTGGCCGTCCTTGGGGGACTGTGTGGTGGGCGGGGTGTGGTGTTGCTCGGCGCGGCGGACAGGTCGGCCGTCGGGGCCCTCGATGACTGATTCGACGGCCCAGGCGAGATTGGCCATCTCGTCGCGAGCCAGCAGCACGTCCTCGACGGGGTCGGAGCTGAGCGGCTGGAGTGCGGTCGGCGGTACCAGGAACACCTCGGCCACGCCGTCACTCGTCGCCAGGGAAAGGGTGAACATCGTCCACCGCTCAGCCCCGCCCGCCCTGGTGCTGGGCGCGATCAGCGTGGTGGCGCCGAAGGTGTCGGTGACCAGCAGGTGAGTGGTCTCGAACATGCTGCCCACCGGGAGACTGACCGGGATCGCGAAGTGGTCGTTGCCGTACAGCAGGGCGAACTGGAGCATCGCCATCCTGGCCAGGTCGGCCGGGTGCGCCTCGACCGCGCCAAAGTCGACGACCGCGTCCTCCTCCTGCCACCAGCGCGGCACCGGCATGCCGTGGAAGGTCACTCGGGTGGCGATCGTGGTCTTGTCATACGGCATGGCGTCGCCCTTCGCTCGCGGCGCGGCAGCGTCGAAGGTCCACCACTCGGGTGTCCCGCCGGAGTGCGCCCGCGCGGGCAGGGGCAGCCCGGGGGCATGCAGCGAGAAGCCGTACTCCATCCGCCGCGCGTCCCATGCCTGCCCGGGCGGGCCGATCAGCCCGTCGCAGAACTTTAGCCAGCGCTCCCCGGCTTCGGCGAGACCTTGGCCGGGGGTGACTGAGGGGAACTCCGGCGGGTCCTTGCGCAGTGGCCCGGAGAGTGCTGCATAAGCCTTTCCACCGTCCGGCACGCGCCCCGTCACCAGATCGTCCCCATCCGCCAGCGGGAACGCGGCGATCACCTCTGCCACCCGGTCAGCTAGTCCCACTGCGCGCAGCGCCCTGGCCAGCGCCCGGCCGATCTCGATTCGGGTGTGCCTGGCCCACCGTTCAGGTACGGCCTCGGCCCGCGCCTCCACCGGGGTGGTGCCGAGCTCACCGCTGCCGCCGTGATCGGAGTAGGTGTCGCAACGATAGGTACGGCCGACGTGCCTGACCCGGATGGGACTGCCACCGTTGTCCCCGTCGAACTCCCCCACCTGCCACTGCCTGGCCAGCAACCAGGCCGGGTCGTACACCCTGGCGGCCAGCCCCTGGGCCAGTTCGTCGGTGCGGGTATGCGGCTCGAAACGGGCGTAGAAGCCGAGCGTCATCCGATTACCTCGCCGTCAGGTCGGTGATGCCGGGGCCCGCGCTGACGCCGGGTTCGGTGTCGACGCGGGCTATCAGGGCGGGGAGGAGCTGGCCCATGGTGGCCAGGGTGCTCGGGTCGACGGCGCGGAGTCTGGCCAGGGCGAGGCCCTCCTCGACGATGGCGAGGGCGTCGCGGGCGCTCCACTGCTCGGCGTTCGGTTTGAGCACCCCGAGCAGTGCCACGTTGGGGGGCGCGCTGGTCGGGGCGTTGTAGTGGAAGGCCAGGCTAGTGGTCACGTCGGCGGCCGGGACCACCTCGACCCAGTCGTCGACGACCAGCGCGGCGACCGGGCCCGGCTCACCGGGGAAAGGCGTGTACGCGAAGACGGACGTACGTCCGCCGAGCGGCCGGGTGAACGCGATCCAGCGCTCCCCCGGCGCGAGTGGGGTCTGGGCGACAGTGAATCGGGGGACATCACCGTGCAGTGCTTCGACGCAGCCGAGCACCCGGTCTAGCCCCGGACTTCGCGGGTCACCGTTTCAGGTCTGTGGCCAGCGGGTTTGTCCGATGTCGGTGTCGAGTAGGTCGAGGAGGTGGAGTTGGACGCCGCGGGTGATCTGGACGGTGGGCGGGTCGGTGATGTTGCCGATGCGCAGGGTGAGTTCGCCGAGGTGGTAGAAGACCATGCGGCCGGTGGGGCGGACCCGGCGGTTGTCGGGGTAGAGGCCGCTCATGGTCTGCTCGGGGCCGAGCGCGCGTCTGACCTGCCGTTCGATCAGGCAGAAGACGAGCAGGGCCAGGCAGATGACCTGGATCAGGGCGGCAACGCGCCGGTTGTGCTGCACGAAGACCGGCGCGACCGCGAGCGGGCCCTTGAAGTCGTGGTATCTGCGCTCGACCGCGCCCTGGCCCTTGTAGTGGATCAGAGTCTGCCCAGCGTCCGCCTGGTCGGCGGGGACAGACGTCAGCAGTGCGTACCAGCCGTCGACCACGGCTTCCGCCTTCAGCACGCCGGTGTCGAAGTGCCAGGCCAGGACCGGGGTGCCGTCCTCGTTATCGGTGACGGTCCAGCGCAGACAAGAGGTGACACGGCGCTTGGCGGCGATGACACCGATTCGGGCGACGATCTTCTCCCGGGTCTTGTAGTGGCGTCCGCCGGCCGCAGCGGTGAGCTTGTTCAGGTCCTGGGCGGCCTTGGCCAGGCGTTTGTCCCGGGCTGCTTGCTGGCCGGCGGCGTTCGCGGTGGAGTGGACCAGGATCCGTCGCACGGTGAGCACAGGATCGCTCTTGCGGGGCCCGGTCAGGGTGTGGGTGTCCTCCAGCACGCGGTAGGTCTCGCGCCGCTCGGCGGGCTTGCCCGCCTCCCGGTTGGGCGTCCAGTCCACGATGGTGGCCTGCGCGGGATCGAGAGCGGCATAGACCTCGTCCTTGACCTGCGCGGCCGGGGCCGGGGCGATGAACTGGACCCCGGCCGCCAGCAGGGCACGGACGTTGGAGTAGGACACCAGCTTGGAGTCGGCGACCATCAGGAAGTCGCGTTCACCGGCCATGGCCCGCAGGTCCTTCATCGCGCCGACGACCTGGCTGACCTCGGCCGCACCACCGCCGAAGACCCGGGCATGGAGCGGGATGCCGCCGTCGGCCGACACCGCGAGCCCGGCCTGGACCTGCTTCAGATCGAAGCGCCGGTCCTTGGGATGCCCGTAGCCAATGACGGGGAAGTCCTCCTCCTGACCCTCGACCGGGAAGGCCCCGTGCACGGACATGCTGGTCATGTCCCAGTGCATCCGGGCCACATCGATCCCGAACTCACCGATCGCCCGCGCCCCGACCGTGCCCGCGATGTGCTCCAGCTGCGGAGCGATCGCATCCAGTGCCCGGGCCAGACGATCATCGTTGAGCAGAGCGGGCTCGATCCCGAAGACCTCTTCCACTGCCCAGCACCTGGCCCAGTCCTCCACCCGCACCAACGGCGCGGGCGACGTCAGCCGGTTGGCCACCAACGCCTCGATCACCTGCCCGTGCGTCACCAGCGCACTCGCGCCACCAGGACACACCTCGTCGACGATCCCGGCGACATCCAGCCGACGCAGAAACTCGGCAGCGACAGGCAGAGCGCCCAGACGCTTCTCCACCACGGACGTCACCGCCACTTCAAGACGCTGACGCTGAGACCGTGGCCGCGGGGACCGGGAAGTCATCGACACACCCCACCCAACGCCACACCCCCGGCCCAGGACACCCCGGACCGGTCACACCATACGAATCAACGACCCGCGAAGTACGGGTCTAGCCGGGCCACCCCTGGCCGCACCCGCGCCCGCTGCCCGACCACCAGCGCGACCGCCTCGTCCGAAATACCCTCGGGCGTGCCCCCACTAAGCCCGCTGATTGCCGGAACGACCCATCCCGTGGGTCCAAACGCGGCCTTGGCCCGTTCCTCCGCCCACTCCGCGCGGGCCATATCATCCGCGCTTGGAGTCGCCAGCGCATCGTGTGCGGCCATCCGGGCGTCGAGTTCGGCCGCCACGGCGACGGCCAGAGCCTTTACCTCATCGGCCGTGGCGTCACCAGGTGGCACGGCGTTGGTCGCCCCCACCAGGTCGGCCCTGTGCAACGCGTCGACGAGAGCCGCCGGGTCCGTCGCCGCCCGTACGGCATCGCGAGCCATCCGTACGGCATGCACAGCGGCATCCACCCGAGCCAGCGCGGCCTCGGCCTCCACGCTCGCGTCTTGAGGAAGGAGTGGTCGAGCCGCACTGAGCAGCGCCCTTAGCGTTGCCGCCACCGTGAACGCCTCAATCAGCGAAGGACTCGGCGGCTCAGCGAGCGACAACCGGGCAGCCAGAGTCCCGGGATCGCCCGCCACGAAGTCGATCGCGGCCAGCGGAGACGCCGACAGCAGATCAGCCAGAGTCCGACCCGCGCTGATCTGAACATCTGAAGGAGCAGGCAGCACTGCCTGAGCCCACCGTTCAAGAGCGGGCTCCAGCCGGGAGCGCGGGGTATCGGCCCATGGCCCGAGGGGCACGCCGGGTGGTGTAGCGGGGAGGGTGACAGCCGCGCGGAGAGTGAGGGCTATGCCAGTGCGGGGCTGGGAGATCACCTCAGGTTCGGGCGGGGGGCTGCCGGTGCCGCTGAGGGCGTCCACGCTGGCGGCCCCACGGGTGGGGTTTCCCCGCACAAGCTGGAAGACCCCCTCAGCCAGCAGTACGTCAGCGACGCAATCGGCCGCCTCTCTGGCGTCGGCGACCACCACGGCGACCGCCCGCACCACGGCTGAGGTCTCGGCGGCGCCGAGGGTGCCGAAGTGCGGCGCGAGGACGGTCCGTACGGCTGCCTCGGTGCCGGGCCCGGTGAGAGCGATCAGGCGCAGCGCGTCCACCACGTTGTCGGCGGCGACGTGCTCGGCGGGCCCTTGGGTCTCGAGCTTGTTGGCAGCCAGTGGCGCGGCCCGCCGGATGACCGCGATCGCCTGCGGCGTGCCTCGGTCGCGTAGCGCGCGTTCCATCCGGTAGCCGAGCAGGGCGGCCAGCGGTTGCCCTTCGCGTATACCGTCAAGGAGCCCGAGCGCGTTTCGCACCCGCCGCGACGATAGATCGACGCTAAACGCCTCCCCGCCAACTCCTGGCCGCTGCCCAAGATGCACCGACCGCAGCACGGCGGCCGTGGCCGCGTGCGCCACACCCGGCGTGTGTGAGTACCCGACGTTGGCCGAGTCCCGGAACGCCTCGCCCACACCCTCCGGCAGGTCAGCGACATCCACGGGAAGCAGCGAAGGCCCGGCACCTAGATTCGTGAGCACGCCGTACGCGCCGATGATCAGCCCTCGCTCCCGGCCGGGCATGGCCCGCAGGCGGCGCAGCCGCTGAGTTGTCACCGCGGTGAGCCAGGCGTCCAGCCGATGCGAGAGCAGCCCGAGCTCGGACCTGAGCACCACGTCCAACAGCTCACGCGGATGACGGCGGCCCCGCGCGGTGCCGTACCCGGTTGACACAGCCAGCTCACGTACGGCGGCTAGCGTGGTGATGAAGGGCTCGGCCCCGGCTGGCGGCGCGTTGAGCAGCAGCGAGTAAAGCGGTACGCCCGGATGATCAGGGATGTCCATAGCGAGCCGGTGGTCCAGCATGTACAGGATCGTGTTCCGGCTGAGCTCGGCGTCCCAGGCGGCCACCGTGGCGTCGTCCACGGTCCCGGCCTGTCGCAGCAGCGTCCGGGTGGCCCGATCGGCCGACGACAGCAGCGCGGTCCTGGCCAGCGCGCCGAGCAGGGACCCAGAGAACGGCCCGGGATCCAGCAGCTCCCACAGCGCGGTCAGCGTCGAGGGATACCGGAACGACAGCTGGTCCAGCTCCGTATGCGGATTCTCCCCCACGAACGGCACCGTGACCGAGGGCGCATCGGCGACCGCGACCATCGAGGCGAGCCGTACGTCCTGGGCAGCCAGGTCGGCGGCGAGCGACGCGGCCAGCCCGGACACCAACTGCAACTCGTTGCCGAGCGCGGCGGCCCGCATAGGTTCGAATCGGCGCAGAACCACCGCGCTGACGTCCGGGCCGAGCAGGGCGCGGATGGCGAGCGTCTGCGTCACACCGTCGGAGCGCAGCAGCGCGAGCAACGTCCCGGCCGGGTCGGCTAGCTGCCCGCCGATCGCGGGAACAGCGGCCACGGACGGCTCCCAGACCCACTCGCGCAACCGGCGCAGCACGGTCAGCAGCCGTACCTCGAACGGGTCGAGGTCGAAGTCTTCCGGGATGGTGACGCTGACCGGCAGGATCCCGTACGGCTGGTCGCCCACCCGCAGCGCTGGCATCGGGCCGAGCCCCTCGACGGCGTCGGAGAAGTACGAGGCCGTCACGTCGAGGTCGCCGGCGGTGAGCACGGGAGCCCATAGGTGCCGCAGCGTCCCGGTTACGGCGTCCGCGAGCAGCCGCCTGACCTGGGCGGCTGCCGCTCCGGTCCGGCGGTCGGCCCCCTCGACGTGCGCGAACACGGCCGGGTCGAGGCCGAGCAGTTCGGCGGTTCCCACGCCGTCGGCGATCGGGTCGTCGACGAGGGTTTGGTCAGATTTGATAAGCGGCCACATGTCGCCCTCGACCGCGAAGACTTGGTCGACGTCCGGCCTCGAGGTGTGGTCGGGGCGCTCACCCGGCAGGGCGTTGGTGGGTGCGCCTGGCCGTACGAACGACAGGCCGACGGTGTGGTGGTGAGCGTCGAGCAGTGCCTCGAACGCCTGACGGGAGGCGTCGGCGTCACGGGTGACATGCGCGCCGAGCACGACGAGCCGGTCTACTCGGGGCCGGCCGATAGGCGTGGGCAACTCGACGGTGAGCGCCATCCCGGCCTCCTCGGCCCGGGCGTACGTAGTCAGCCAGCCAGGCGGACCGCCATACGGGTCGGGGCCGACGTCGAGCGGCTCGCTGATGAGTTTGCTCTCGCCCGACACCACCTGACCACCTGGCAGCGTCGCATACGCCTGCCAGCGGTCGGGCAGTAGCGCGGCCCTGGGCGCGCGGCCTATCCGGTCGGGCACGATCGGGACCTTCCCCAGCTTGGCCATTCTGGCGATCCATGCGGCCCGCCGGTGCCCGACGGCTCGGATCAGGTGCTCCCACGCCCGCACGAAGTCGATCCGGTCCCGCCCGGCGTTGACGGCGACGAGGAACTCCCTGCGCAGCTCTTCCTCACGCGGGGTGAGCTCAGTGTCGTGCGCGTCCAGGTGAATGTCATCAGGGAAAATCCGCACCAGAAGTAACGGCACAGCGACGTCCGGCGGCCTGACGAACGTCGGTCCGGCTGCGCCCTTCCACGCAAACCTGGTTTCCAGCCGAACAGGCAGCAACAACAATGGCCATCGCCCCTCGGCCAGCGCGAACGGGTCGGCAGCGTCCCCGGCATGCGCCTGCCGGAGCGCGGCCAGCTCCGCGGCGGCCTCAGCACGCGCCTTTTCCAGCTCGGTAGTCCCGGCAGCATCTCCCTGCCCCCGGGCTCGCCGCAGAGCTCGCTCGGCCGAAGCCATTACGGCACGCGCTCGCGCGATATCCGTCAACGCCGTCATCGATCAGTCCCCGAAAAGATGTCCGTCAACGCGGTCATGAGCTCGTCCTCGGGAGGATGTCGGAACCGTGCAGGTAGAGGCGGAACGGACGGCGTAGCAGGATCGCGGCCAGCGAATCGGACCGTCCATCCCATACGGTCGAGTCTGTCGGAACCCGGTCCAGGAACGCGGTGGACGTGGTCGCTTCCAGCCGTACGTAGCCACCGCCGGTGACTGCCAGGTCGCCTCGTCCGAGGTCGGCCCAGCTGCCGTAGCGGCCCCCGGTGAGCTGGCCGGACGCGGCTCCGACGCCGAAGCGGGGCTCGGTGGGCTGTTCCTGGAACACCACGTAGTACCCGGGATCGCTCCGCGCCGCCTCGGCCGACACTTCGAACCCGAGGAACGTCACATCCGGCCCGAGCCGCCCAGCGAATACCGGCAGCAGCGCCGCCTCGTCCACCGGCCCCGGCTTACGCGTGCCACCCGAGCTCAGCCCCTTGACAAGCACCACCGTCGTATGAGGGAACCGCCGCAGCAACTCACCCCTGATCACTAGCACGAACCGGTCGGCCGGACCGCTTCTGGCAGGATGTGAACCGAGATCCCCGCTCCAGCCGTGCATGACAGTGATATCCCCCGGCGAGGGCGTGGCGGCGGCCTGCGCGTCGAAGAAATGCCGGAACACGGTCCCTCGCTGATCGGTCGGATACCCGCGCCACAGCAGCTCACGGCCCATCTCGTGGTTCATCCCCGCCAGGAACGCCTCGACGAACCGCTGGTTGGCTACGACCGCGCTGACACTTTCCTTCGGTACGTGCTGGAGTCCGGGCAGCAGCCAGTCCTGCCCTTGCTCGGCCAGGAAGCCGGCAGTCGGCGCTGTGATCTGCGGCGCGGCCATGATCGGGTCGATTCGGTCGGGGGTCCGCATTTCAGGCGGCAGGCGCAGCTGCGCGTTGACTCGGCGCGGGATCGTCGCGGACGGCAGTAACCGCACACGGGCGTCGGCGGCCAGCTGTCCGATCGGGGTGGGCAGGCAGGGATCGACCACCGCCCGGGCCGCGAGGGTGGTCAGCATCGCACCGAGAGCCTCCCGCTCGACTTGGTCGATGCCGATCCTGCCCGGCCTGGTGAGCACATCGGCCAGCTCTGTCGCCCCGGCCAGTGCGATCGGCCCGGGTGGATCCGGTACGGGTTCCCGGTCGCCGTCCGCGAGCCGCTGAATGACCAGCGTGGGGTCGAATCTGGCGCCGTCTTTGGCCCGTTCGAGCCGCCGCACCAGCGGACCGCGACGGCGCAGCAGTCTCACCCAGCCGCCGGTCAGGCACACTTCGGGCAGGCAGTGTCCCCCGATCACCCCGGTCAGCGTTCGGGACGGATCGGCGGTCGAGCGCAGCCTGGACAGTGCAGGTGCGGCGAACTCCAGCAGCCGCAGGTCGGGCAGCGCCGCCACGTGCCGCTGGTAGATCCGCTGCGACCCGGCCAGGGCGAGCTCGGCCTGGCGCAACACCTGGTTGGCGGCCCTGATCTCGCCGACCTGCTCCCAGGCGGCGGCCATGAACTCCTCCTGCCTGGCCCGGACGACCGCCGCCCCCATCCCGGCCGCCACCCGCAGCCCAGGGTCGAGGTTCAGCTGGGCCAGCCACGGTGGCCACGCCGGATCGGCGCCCCCGACCGGCGCAGCGGCGTGCCAGCGCCCGTACACAGGTGGCGCGACCGCGTCGGCCAGGTTCACGGCATCAAGCAGCGGCAAACCGCCCGGGGCCTGGGTAGTCGTCCCTTCGAGGCGCAGGGCCCCGGACAGTGCGGCGTCCGGCCGGCCGGGGTCGTCTGCGAGGCCGAACCCTGGGGCGGTGAGGCTCATTGTTCGGGTGCCGACCAGCGGGTTGCCCGCCGGGTCGGTGATCTGGTCAAGCCTGGCCGGGCCCAGCCTGCGGACAAGCTGCTCGAACTCACCGCCCGGCCCGGTGTCGAACTCCCACGCGCCGTACACGGGCAGCATGGCCGTCGCCTGCCCCGCCGCCCAGGCATGCTGGTCGGGCTTGGAGGTGACCGGCTCGCCGAGCCCCGCCTGCCGCCCGGCCTCGAAGACCGGTACCACACAGGCCAGGTATGGAGTGTCCGGCTCGAGCAGGCGCGGAGCGACCAGCCGGGCCAGGACTCGTTCCGGCTGCCGGTCGATCACCTCACCGAGATCACCGGGCAGGTCACCGATCAGCTGTACATGCGCCCACGCGTGCACCTCACCGGGCGGCGGCAGCTCATCGTCCACCCGATCCGCGATCCGCAACACGGGCAACGGGTCGCCGGGCCGCAACCCGTACGAAACCCCGGTCCGCCGCTCGACGACGACCAGGCACAACCACGGCGCGAGCGTCCCCTGCCTGGGCAGCCCAGGCCCGCTGTCGGCGGCGGTCTGCTCACGGAACGGGGTGTAGCGCCAGGGCAGGTCGGGGTCGTCTAGTTCAAGATGCGCGAACGCATCGGTGCCGACGGTCAGTGACCCAGGCTCAGGGAAGCGCCTGATGATCTGTGCCCCGGTTAACCCGACGACGTCCCCCGGCCCGTGCAGAGCCAGCTCACGCCGGGGGTTCAGCCCGCTGCCGAACTCGACCTCGACGCTGATCCTGGTTCGCGGCTCAACCCGCCCACTACCTTCCTCATCGTGTATGGCTCCCGCCGACCCCGACCGCACCCAGCGCAGGAACGAATACCGATTCATCCGGACACCTGATCCCATACGGCTCCCGCCATCCCGAAGCGCATCCACCGGTTCACCCGGTCACCTCCCCAGCTGTGACGAGCTGGCCGCTTCCCCGGTGGTCAGCGGCTTGGGCGTAGGCGGCCGGGGTGGCTGGCAGGGCGTTCGGGAGGGTGTCGCGAGGGACGGCGACGTACTGCTCGCCCACGATCGTGACACGCTGGTCAGGACCCTTGATCGCCTGTGCCTGACGGGCCGGTGACAGCGCCGAGGCGCCGCCCGCGACCAGCAGCCCGGCCAGGGCGGCGTTGAGCGGGACCGGAGTCGGGGGTGGAGTGGGCGCGTCGGGGTCGTCGACGATCGCCTCGTCGTAGTGGATGTCAACGCCGCACGCGATCGGCGCGCCCACCCGGTTGCGTGGCCAGCGGTGGCCGGCCAGCCCGGCGGTCACCCCGGAGGGCATTCGTTCGAAGGCGGGACGCGACAGCCGCTCGTCGTCGGTGAGGTCGGCGTACTGCGCGGCGGCGAACCCGTCGTACACCGCCGGCGGCGCGACCAGTCGATCTCCGCCCACAGATATCGCACGGACCTCGAACCGATCAGGCGTACTGGGTTCCGGGACCGCTGCGCCGTACCGGGTGATGGTGGTGGCCAACGGCAACGCCCGCTGGCGCACGGTGAACTGCCCGAACGGGCTCATCACGAGGCGCTCGGCCGCGCCGGTCCCGGCGGCGCGCAGGGTCACGCCGCTCGCCCCGGCGGGGGACGGCTGGACCGCCCATGCGTCATCGGCCTCGACGGCCGGGCGCAGCACCGAGACCAGGTTCACCCTCGGCGGCGGCTCGGCCACCGCTTCGCCGATTGTCAGGTCGACGTCGATCCGCGCCTTGATGAACAGGATGGCGAATTCGAGGAACCCGTACACATGCCACGGTGAGGGCCCCTCCAGGTTGGCCTCCAGCTGCGCGTGCAGGATCGGCGTCCGCCCCCACGACACGTCGATGCCCAGACTGAGCGTCACCACGAAATGGAACGGGCTGAATTGGACGAGCGCGTCAAGCCCGGCATAAGCGGTGACGTTGAATGGCCCCGCCTCCACGTACAGGTCGAGCCGCGCCCCGAACTGCACGGTGTTCGAGGTGATCGCGAGATACGCCTCCAGCCTGATCCGCGGGTTGTCGCCATCGCCCAGGCTGATCGCCAGCCGCCGCAGTGCCGGAAACCCGGGCGGCGGCGTGAACCGAGGGTGGAATCCACCGACGGCCAGTGCGAACTGGGTGTTCCCCTTCCAACCGACCCGCATGGCCATGTCCCCACTGATGGTGAACGCGGCGATCCGCGAGTCGACTAGCGACGCGTCGATCGACACCTCACCTCGATCCATGTCTAGGATCCCGACCACGTCCAGCCGCAGCACCACGACCGGCGCGTTCTCATCCGGCAGCCGTACCCGCATTCGCCCTGCCACGATCAGCCGCAACGGCATCGGCAGCTCGAGGATCAGCGCCAGCTCGATCTCCAGCAGCGGCCCCGGACCCCACCCGATCTTGACCATCGGCCCGAACGTGTACCGGCCCTCGGCCGGCGGGAACAGCGCCCGCAGCGCGCCCAGCAGCTGGGTGGCGTTGGCCACCGGGTTCTTCGGGAACAGCACGGCGTCCAGCGCCCGGGTCCGCACCCCATCGCGCAGCGGGTCGAGCGCGACTGTGCGGTTGACCCCGAGCAGCCCGCCGACCCCGAGTAAGGCGAACCCGAACCCTAGCTGAATCGGCGGGAACTCGGCCGTGATGATCAGCAGCAGCGAGAACCCCGGCCGCCCATCGGGCAGCCGGGTGGTCAGCAGGCCGATCGCTTTGAGGCTGAGAATGTTGACCGACAGTTCGAGCACACCCGCGTACTCGCCCTTGTCCGGATCGAGGAACAGGTAACCGCCGCCGGACACCGGCCCAGCCGAGATCGCCAGGCCGACCCCCTTGGGCGGTTTGAAGGCGAGTTCCGCGCGGCCCAGCCCCGAGCCGGTGGGCAGTGCGGCCGTGCCGGTGAACCCGACCCGCTCCACCGACGCGGCGATCGGCCCGAGCGCGGCCGTAGCCGATGCCGAGATGTCCAGGACCAGCTTGCCGCCCGCCACGCGAAGCCCCAAATGGATGTGCTCGATTGTGACGACACCCGCGAGCGAGACGTGCACCGGCAGCGTGACTTCGAAGGATCCGCTTCCGATGAGGTAGATCCCGTTCCTGGTGGACAGCCCGAGCCCGGCGGTGACCGTGGCCGACAGCCCTTCAGCAGGCAGGATCTTGCTGAGAAAGCTGTCGGCGCCACCGAGAGCCAGCACGATCCGCAGGTCGACGATCTCGGCCTCGACCGCCGCTTCGCCGCTGAGTTTGCCGTCCCGCAGTGCCGTACGGGCGACGAGCGAGACAGCGAGCCCTTTAGCGGTGGCGTTGGATCCAGCGGCCGCGCCGAACAGGTGGATCGGCCGCCCCGCCGCGCTCCACCTCACCCGTACCTTGGCCTCGGCCGCCGCGCTCGTCCCGCCGACCAGGTCGGCCGTGACCTCGACGTCGCCTGGCGGGCGGATCAGCAGTGCGACCCCGCCGTCCAGCAGCCCAGTCGCCCGCACCTCGACGGCGAGGCCGTCCGCGGTCGCGGCCTCCTCGCCCAGAGTGCCGATCACGTATGGGAATAGCCCGATCCCGGCCAGGCGCGAACCGTTCGCGGGCACCTCGGACAACCGCAGCCCGGCTTCCGCGGCGCCTTCGGCGCACAGCGGGATCAGCAGCTCGTGCACGCCAGGCGGACGGCCGAGCGCAGCCTGGATCGCGGGATCCTGCGGGTGCTCACCGACGTCGAAGCCGAGCTGATCGAACAGCAGGCCGACCGCCGCGATGAACGGGGCGATCTTGAACCCGGTGCGCCAGCCGAGCACCTCCTCGGCCAGGTCACCGGGCGCCGTGAACAGCTGCCCGAGCCGCTCCCACCGGACCGTCGCCAGGATGACCGCGAGCCGGTGCGCGGCCGGGTCTTCGGGCAGGTTCCGCCACTCGACCAGTCCGGTCAGCAGCACCAGGCTGTAGACCATCGGCTGCTCGTCCCGCAGGTAGCGCACAATTAGGCGGTCCAGCAACCGGCGTGGCAACTCCTCGGCCAGACCGCTGTGCGCCAGGAAGTCCGGGAACCCGGTCAGCGCGTCATGTGCCCTTGTACCGACGCTCTCGGCCAGGTCGAGGAGGGTTCTGACCGAGGTCAGCGCGGTGCCCAGACGTTCGATCCGCTGCTCCTCGTTGGCTTCGGCCAGCTCGACCAGTGCGGTCACCATGCCCTGCGCGGCCGTCGCCAGATCGGCGAACAACTGCGGAAACTCGGCAGTGGCGGGCAGCGCAAACCCCAACTCCCCGATCAGCGTCCGCAACTCGCCCGGTTCAGCCAGATCGGCCAGCGGCGCGAGCAACAGCCCCAGCTCAGTGGTCAGCGCAACCTGAAGCGACGGTGCTGGCTCGGTCATCGTGCCTCCACAAGTCAGCTTGGACCGGTTGGGCTTGGGTCAGGGAAAGAAGAGTTCGGGGTAGATCGGGTAGCTCGGTTTAACGAATCGGATAGCGCGGCGCCAGTTCTCGTCGCGGCCCGGAGGCAGGCGGGCGTCGGCGAGGGCGGAGTTGGTCGGGCCGTGGTTGTACTCGGTGGCCAGCAGGGAAACCGCGAATTCGTCCTGCCAGAAGGCGGCGGCGCCGGTAGTCGGGTAGCGGTTCGCCCGGTTCTTCAGGCGGTCGAGTAGCTGAGCGGTGAGCGTGATGTTGGCCTTAGGGAAGCGCAGGCGGTTGAAGATCCCGACTTTGGCCAGCAGCGGTATGACCCGCCAGTTCTGGTCGACCTTGCCGTGTGCCTCGCTCAGCTTGCCGGGGGTGCCCTCGACCCAGGGCGCCGCGCCGATCACCATGGCCGCCGTGGACAGGCCGATCTGCCCGACTCCGAGCGTCTTGCCACCGAAAAGGGTGACCCGGGGTCCCACCGTGTCGTCGAACATATCCCCGCCCAGCGCGATCTCGATACACCTGATCTCGGTCAGCGGGTAGAAGTCGGTGGCCAGGTGGACCAGCTTCTGCGACTGATTGAAATGTTGCCGCACCTCCGCCGAGGTCCACTCCACCCAGGTGGGCGTCCGGTTGATCCTGGATCGCCGCCGATACATGTCGGCTCGCCGGGTGCCGTCCTTCGGGCGGGCATTGAGCTCCATGTAGAGGATCGCCGCGAGCGCCCGTGCCGGAATCCCGTTGGTCCCCGTCGCTGCAGCAGCTGTACGGACGAAGTCCCCGAAGTCATTGATGAGCTCCCGCTGAGAGTCCGGTTCGCCGGGGTCCTTGCGCTTGCGCGCCAGTTTGGCCTCGAGCCGAGGCTCCCGCTCCCGGGTGCCCTGGGTCAGCTGGACCGTGGCCAGAATCGCGCCCTTCAACCGAGGTGTGACGGTGATGACATATTGGTGGGACGGCCGCTGCCCCTCCCACCAGAAGCACCCGGTGTCCCCGACGCTCAGAATCGGGGCGAACTGTGGATCGGTCGGTGAGGTGACCTCCCAGCGGTATTCGTCGATCTCGACATAGTCCAGCCACAGGTTCTCGTTCGACCCGGCGGGCGGCAAGGCGAACAGCACGTAGTCCAGCCTGGTCTGCTCCGGCACCGGCGACTCAAGGTAGGAGACCAGCACGAACCGCTCCCCCGACGGCCCGAGCACCTCGCCCGACGCCTGCCCGAGATCGCCCGCGCTTAACCCGGGCGGCAGCCGGCTTTCAACCCTGCGGACCGTCATGGGCCCGCTCTCACGAGGATGTGTTCGGCCATCAGGCGTCCTTGCCTGGCAGTCGGAGCGAATCAGGTCGTTGAGAGCGTAGTCCGTACCCATACCAATATCGAGCAGCAGGGGAGCAATTGCGCGGAATCACCTCTCGGTCCTGGCACTGCCGACACCACCCAGTCCTCGCCTGTTCGCGCTCACCTCACTGGCTCCCCAGGACTCGGTACGGTGGCCGATCGCGTACGCACTCTTCGACAGTGCCAATCCCCTCGATGTGTGGAGTTCTTCTAAGCGGCCAGCTCCAGGGCGGAGTTGGCTCGGTGGTCGTGTTCGTAGTCGATCGGGCTGTGGTACCCGCACCTGCTGTGTAGCCGATGGGTGTTGTAGAAGCCGGTGATCCACGTGGCGATCTTCAGCCGGGCCTCGGCGCGGGTGGCGAAGGTGTGCCGGTGGACGTATTCGACCTTGAGGACGCTGTTGAACGCCTCGCTGACGGCGTTGACGCTCCTATGAAGCTTCTATGTCCCGTCAACCCCTATGTTCGCCGCGGCGGCGTTGAGGTGGCGGTAGAGGCGTCGGGCGAGGTAGCGCTTGAGGCAGCGGCGGATCTCGCGGTCTGTCTTGCCTTCGGTGCGTCGTCGGTCAACGTAGGAGCGGGTTTGCGGGTGATGCACCATGCGGACCATGGCGATGACGTTCAGGGCGCGGTTGAGCCGCCTATCGCCGCCGCGATTGAGGCGGTGGCGCGTGGTGTTGCCCGAGGAGGCGGGGATGGGGCTTACTCCGGCGAGGGCGGCGAACGCGGCCTCGTCGCGTACCCGTCCCGGGTGGGACCAGGCGACGAGGACGGTGGCGGCGGTGATGGGGCCGATTCCGGTTTCCTCGGGGAGGCCGGCGGCAGGGCTGGCGTCGACGAGTTCGCCTATCCGGTTCATGTTGTCCGTGATTTCGGTGTCAAGGGCGAGGATCCTTTTGGCGAGCCGGACGGCCTCGGTGCGGGCTGTCGTGGTGGCGAGGCCCTCCTCGCGGGGGCGCCAGCGGGCGATTTCGCCGATCTGCCTGGCGCCGAGGGGACGACGGGCGTCGATGCCGAGGTCGGCGATGCGCACGAGGGCAGTCAAGGCGTTCACGGCCCTGGTCCGCTCGCTGGTGAGCTCGTCCCGGGAGGTGAGGAGGATCTGTGCTGCCGCCCGCACCCCTTCGTCCATCCGCGGGGTGCGCAGCTGTTCTTCGGGGAGTGGAAGCACTGAGCCTTTTCAGCTCGGCAGCCGATCGGGTGATGGGTGGGAAGACGAAACGGGCGGAGCCCCTGGGCAGTTGAGCGAGGTGCTTGACGTCTCGACTCTTCAGCCTGGGGGCTCCGTTGGTTACGTATCCTGCCGCACTGGACCTGCCGCACGCACTCGTGGAGACGGTCACGATGCTGATCGTCCTCCGGGAGGGTGACCGCCGGTGCAAGCTCCGCCCGTCGGGGCGTGCGCTGGTCGCACTCGTGTACCTCAAGCAGCACCTCACCCTCGCCCAGATCGCGGCCGGGTTCCGGATCAGCGTCGGCACCGCCCACGCCTATGTCCGCTCCGTCGTCACACTGCTGGCCCGTCGCGCTCCGGGCCTGACCAGGGCCCTGCGTGAGGCAAAGGCCCGGGCGCAGTACGTGCTGGTGGACGGCACCTTGACGGAGTGCGACCGGGTCGGTGACAGCCGCGCCGACTACTCCGGGAAACACCGCCGCCACGGCGTGAACCTGCAGGTCGTCACCGATCCCGCGGGCCGGATCCTGTGGATCTCCCGGGCACTACCCGGCCGCACCCACGACCTCACCGCGGCCCGCACACACCGGATCGTGAACACGTGTGCCCGCCTCGGCATCCCGGTCCTGGCGGACCTGGGCTACCTCGGTGCCGGCGGAACCTTCGCTGTCCCGAACCGCCGCCGTCCCCGTCAAGAACTCACCCTCCGGCAGCGGGCGTTGAACAGAGCCCACACCCGGCTGCGCTACCCCGTCGAACGCGGCATGGCCCGGCTCAAGACCTGGCGGATCTTCCGCCGCGCCCGCTGCAGCCCCACCTGGCTCACCACCGCCGCACGAGCCGTCCTCACCCTGGAGAGCTACCGCTGAAAATGCTCACTGCTGCGGCTATGCGCCGGGCGTCGATCGGGTCGGATTTGCCCATGCCGCGGCGGCTGGCGCGGCCCATTCTGGCGGCTTCAACCACGCGGTAGCCTGCGCGTGCCGTCTGGCGGGCGATCTGGGCTCCGTAGCTGCCCACACCCTCGATGACCCACAGAGTATTGAGATCCCCGTCGGTGCGACGTCCGGCCCAGTTGATGGCTCGGGCTCGGCCGGCGTGGGTGTTGGGGAATGCCTCCGTGCCCAGGTGTTCACCGTTGGCGGCGAGCACGGCGTAAGTGTGCGTTTTGGCGTGGGTGTCGACGCCGATGACGAACGCATCTGAGGTCTTCTGTTCGGGGTGACGGTGGATCAGTCTTTGGGTGTATGCCGGTAGTTGTGCGGTATTCCGATGGGGGTGGCCTGACTCCGAAGCAACGGGCCGTGAGAGAGCAAGTTCGTTTTGAGGCTGCTGAGTTGTTTGCTCAGCAGGTTCCGCCTCCCGTGGTGGCCAGACAGTTACGGGTGTCACGGAAGTCGGCCTATGCCTGGTATGCCCTGTGGCAGAAGGGCGGTGTGGCGTCGCTGCGTTCGAAGGGGCCTTCGGGCTGGCCGTCGCGGATGAAACCCGCCTGGCGGGCATGGCTGGCCCAGGCTCTGGAACAGGGGCCGGCCGCGTACGGCTGGACGGAGGACCAGCGGTGGACGACAGCGCGGGTAGCGGTCCTGGTCGCGCGGCGTTTCCATGTCCGCTTCAGCGACGCACAGATCTGGAGGATCCTCCACCAGATGGGATTCTCGGTGCAGGTCCCGGTCCACCGTGCTGCCGAACGGGACGAGACCGCGGTGGCAACCTGGGTGCGGGAGGTCTGGCCGCGCGTGGAAAGACGGTGAGGGACCAGAACGCGTGGCTGTGCTTCGAGGACGAGTCGGGGCAGAGCCTGCGGCCGCCGAAGGCCCGCACCTGGTCGATGCGCGGCCGCTCTCCGGTCGTGAAGGTCAGCGGGAAGGGCTCCGGCCGCGTCTCGGTCGCCGGCATGGTGTGCCCCCGGCCCGGCACACGGACCCGCCTGGTCTTCAGGATGCTCGTCAACCACGGCCGCAAGAGTGAGAAGAAGGGGTTCAAGGAGAAGGACTTCGCAGCCTTGCTGGACGCCGCGCACCAGCAGCTGGGCTCGAAGATCGTGCTGGTGTGGGACATCCACCGAGGCTGTTTACTCCTCTGTGTAAGAGGTGATCTTGCTGGGTGCTGGTCGGGCCCCGGGTGACACCAGGAATGTGACGCACAGTGAGTGACCTGATGAACGAGTCCAGCCCGCACGCCGAGTCCGCAGAGCCGCGTGAGGAGGCGTCGAGGCGGCTGGCGGGGGCTTTATCGCCGGCGGCGATCGACCGGCTCCTGGCTGATGCGGAGGCGGCCGGGGTCGGTATTGACGGGGCCGGCGGGCTGCTGCAGCAGATGATGAAGGCGGTGCTGGAGCGGGCTTTGCAGGTGGAGATGGCCGACCATCTCGGTTACGAGGCCGGGGACCCGGCAGGCCGCGGCTCGGGCAACGCCCGCAACGGCTCCTACCCCAAGACGCTCACCACGGTGGCCGGCCCGGTCACGGTGGACGTGCCCAGGGACCGCCGGTCGGAGTTCGAGCCAGTGATCGTACCCAAGGGCCGACGGCGTCTGGCCCAGGTCGACGACATGGTGCTGTCGCTGTACGCCCGTGGCATGACCACCCGCGACATCACCGCCCACCTCAAAGAGGTCTACGGCAGCGAGGTGTCCCCGGCCCTGGTATCCAGGATCACCGATGTGGTCGCGGACGAGATAACTGCCTGGCAGAACCGGGCCGTTGACGACGTCTACCCCATCCTCTACATCGACGCGCTGACCGTGAAGGTCCGCGACAGCGGCATGGTCACCAACAAGTCCGCCCACCTGGTGATCGGCGTCGACGTGGACGGCATCAAGAACGTACTGGGCATCTGGCTGCAGGACAGCGAGGGCTCGAAATTCTGGCTGAACGTGCTCACCCAGCTGAAGAACCGCGGCCTGCGCGACGTCCTGATCGTGTGCTGCGACGGGCTGGCAGGCCTGCCCGACGCCATCACCACAGTCTGGGAGAAAGCCCTGGTCCAGACCTGCGTGACCCACTTGATCCGCAGCTCGATGAAATACGTGTCGCACGGTGACCGCAAGCAGGTGACCGCCGCCCTCAAACCGATCTACACCGCCGCCACCGAATCCGAGGCACTGACCGCGCTGGACGAGCTCCGGTCAAACTACGGCAAGAACTACCCTGGCCTGATTGCCAGTTGGGAACGGGCCTGGGAAGAATTCATCCCCTTCCTCGCCTTCGACCACGAGATACGCAGGGTCATATACACGACCAACGCCATCGAATCCCTGAACTACCAGCTCCGCAAGATCACCAAGACGCGCGGCCACTTCCCCAGCGACGACGCCGCCGTCAAACTCCTCTACCTCGGCATCCGCCGCATCCAAGGCCGCCACATCGACGGCGACGGTCCCATCCCCAAAGGCCGCGTCCGCGGCACCGGCACCCTCGGCTGGAAACGCGCCATGAACCACTTCATGCCCGCCTTCCCCGACCGCCTCCCCCTCTGACCCCAGCAAGATCACCGACAGTAGCCAACCCGCAGGCCCGACCAGCAAGGCCAGACACCTCTACATACACAAAGGAATTGACAACCTCACTCCACCAGCACAAGGACACCGTGATGCGTGAACTGCTGACGGACCGCAAGGACTGGCTGACCGTCTTCCGCCTCCCCGCATACGCGCCAGACTTGAACCCGGCAGAAGGGGTGTGGGCCCACTTGAAGAAATCGCTGGCCAACCTGGCCGCCGGCACCACCGACCAGCTCGCCGCACACACCCGGACCCGGCTGAAGAAAATGCAGTACCGGCCCCACCTCCTCGACGGCTTCATCGCCGAGACCGGACTGATCCTCGCTCCACCATGACCGTCACCCCGAAGAGAAGACCTCAGATGCGTGTGGGCGACGATGGTGTTCACGCGATCAGGGTTCCTCTCCGTGAGGCGGTGGTCCCGGTCGCTGCGGACCGGCGCCGTGCCCGGGAGAGGTCACTTCGAGGCAGAACTGTGAGGGGCCACGGCCCCTTTGGGGCCGGGCAGGCTTCTTATCAGGCCACCGAGGTGGGCCGGGTCAGCGCCGGCCGCCCGCCGCAATCGGACAGTTCATAGGCACCATGCTCATCGTCACCCGCGAGGGTGACCGCCGCTGCAAGCTCCCGCCGCACCAGCGTGCCCTGGTCGCACTGGTCTACCTACGCCAGCACATCACCCTCGCGCAGATCGCGGCCGGCTTCGGCATCTCGGTCGGCACCGCACACGCCTACACCGCGGCCGTCGTCGACCTGCTCGCTGACCGCGCGCCTGGCCTGCTGCGCTCCTTGCGCGAGGCTGATCCCGGCCACGTCCTGCTCGACGGCACGCTCGCGGAGTGCGACCGGGTCGGCGACAGCCGGGCCGACTACTCCCACAAACACCGCCGGCACGGAGTGAACGTGTAGGTGGTGACCGACCCGGAAGGGCGGCTGCTGTGGATCTCACCGGCACTGCCCGGCCGTGCTCACGACCTGACGGCCGCTCGCACCCACCGGATCATCAGGATCTGTGAACGCCAGGGCGTCCCGGTCCTCGCTGACCGCGCCTACCTGGGCGCCAGCCCGTGGGTGACCACACCCGTCAGACGCCCACCCGGCCGTGAGTTGTCACCGACCCAGCGCACGGTCAACCGTGCGCTCTCCGCGGCACGGGCACCGGTCGAGCGGGGTGTGGCCCGCCTGAAGTCCTGGCGGATCTTCCGCAAAGCCCGGTGTAGCCCGAATCGAATGTCGTCAATCGCTTCGGCCGTCCTCACTCTGGAGCGGCAACGCTGAAAGAGCTGAGTGACCATCCCACCCGCCAGCAGGATCGACGCACCGGCCAGGACCGCGAACCGCGACCCCACGGTGGAGATTGTCTTCATCGCACACTCCCCTACCCCTGGGCCGGGCACCACCGGACGGTAGTTCACATCACGTAACCGCCCAGGCCAGGAACAGTGTGACGCGAACCCGACAGACCTGACAGGGGCGTGAACCAGCGCGCAGACAGGGCGCTCGGAAGCGCCAACCACAGGCACATGCGGCACCATGCAGAAGGGGAGCGACCCATGGTTGCCGGAGCGCCGCCCCGGCAACCACAGGCCCGGCGCCACCGGTAGACGGGGTCCTGCCTGCCGAGCAGTGGTGAACCGCCGCTTCACCACCTGGCACCACATCACTGGAGCCACCCACCTGACAGCGACAGCCTTGACAACGGCACACACGAACACTTCCGCGATACCCCAACGCACCTGCCACACCAGCAACTTGGCTCTGGCCCGTAGTCGGTGGTGACGCCGAGTAGCCACCCTTGATCATGATCTTATGGTGGATATCAACTCCCTTAGAGGGCATTTGATCTAGGCGAATTGCCCTTTCTGTTCTAGTAAGTACCTCGCCAGGTTGGTGCCGTCTCGTCCGTTATGCGCTTGGCGAGGTTGTCGATCGAGGCGACGTGGATCATGGCTTCGGAGCTGGCGGGAAGGGTCTCGTAATCGCGTGCCAGACGGCGATGCATCATGATCCATCCGATACTCCGTTCCGCGACCCAGCGCCTTTTAACGACATGAAAGCCACGGATTTCAGGGTTTCTGTTGACTACCTCGACGTCGATTCCGAGCTTCGCTCCGTGCTCGATGACGGCGTTCTTGAAGCCGGTGTCGACCCAGCTCTTGGAGATGGTCGGGTAGGTCTTTTCGGCTTGGTCGAGGAGGTGTATTCCTTCGGCGTTTTCCGACAGGCTTGCGGCGGTGACGGTTACGGCGAGGAGCAGGCCGAGTGTGTCGGTGATGATGCCTCGCTTCCGGTCTACGATCTTTTTGGCGGCGTCGGTTCCCTGGCTGGTCAGGGGCACGTTCGTGGAGGTCTTCACGCTCTGGGTGTCGATCACGGAGGCGGTTGGTTCGGGCTTGCGCCCCTCCTTCACACAGGCGAGGCCGGTCAGGTCGTAGTTGAGCTGGGCGAGGATTCCTTCGTCGCGCCAGGCGGCGTAGTAGGCGTAGACGGTGCTGTGGTTGGGGAAGTCGTGCGGGAGGTATTTCCACGGGATTCCCGTGCGGTTGAGGTACAGGATTGCGTTGAAGACGTCGCGGAGTTCGATCTGGGCCGACTGGCCGGTGGGCCTGCGGTCGAGTCGGGCTTTCCTCCAGGTGGATAAGGTCGGTTCGATCAACGCCCATCGGGCGTCGGACAGGTCGCTGGGGTACGGCTTTCGCTGGCTCACGAAAGGGCTCTTACTCGAACGGCGCCGCCGGCAGCGTTACTTGACGAGCTGGGCGGGTCTGTGACGTCCATAGACCAGACGGAATTTGGGTGCGAGACACGGAGCAAATGGACACCGAGGTCGAGGCTTGGAAGGCCGCGAAGCCGCATGTAGGGCTCAAATCATCTCAACGACCCCAGGCCGCAAGAGCGACGTAACATCGCAAGACATACTTAAATGCCCACTTAGTGGGCGTTTAGGGATGGATTGAGACGCTAAGTCGCTCCTGCGGCCAACACCCTTCGGGGTGATTCGCGCCTTACATGCGCCTTCACGGCATCCCGGGTGCCGATCCGGTCGCCCGTTTGATCCGCTCCTCAGCGCCGAATTCCGTCTGGTCTAACAACGGGTTGGAAGCTTCCTGTCTGTCGGTAACTTCCAGGCGTTTCAGGCCGCACGCGTTGGCGATAAATGTGGCAAAACATGTTGAAACGGTCGGCGTGAATCACCATCAAACGCCCACTGAACCCCCAACAGCTCCCGGCATATACAGAATTCCAGTCCAGTATCGGCTGAATCGCATGCTGCCCTCACTGCCCCGGCCCGGATACGCTTCCCAGCAGGAGCTTCGCCCGTTTCGCCGACTCCGGCCGACGACGGGCTACCGTTCCTCCTCTTTCGGCCCCCAGCCCCCCGGGTCGCAGTGACTATCCGACCACTGTGAGCGGCTGGAGCCGCATCGCCGACAACGCAGCTCCAGCCCTTCGTCCTCCCCAGCCCTGCTTCGAGCCCGGGGTGAACTCCCACACACCCCGGGAGGGTCGGTGAGGACGGCCAGTGCGAGACGGCGACGGTAGGGGAACCAGCGCCGTCCTCGCACCTCGCGGCCGCCGCCGGCGCTCGCCCGCATCCGGCGGCGGCCGTTGACGAATTTCCCCAAAGCGCCCTGAGATGCGCTTCAACCGCCCACCACTGCTCCCCGCGGCAATCTGCACGCATCCCTCACAGCGCCCGGCCAGAGGCGAGCTCTCGCAACATGGCCCGAAGTGCACCGAGATGCGCTCACTACGAATCACTTCAGCGAAACACTGGCACCCAGAGCGTCTCAACGGCCCGGCGCTGAAACTCGTTGGACGGCCTGTCTCATGGCATCGAACGCCAGGCCGTCCGTTCTCCTTGCACTCCCCAGTGTCCTCCCGTTCAACCCATCGGAGTACCCTTTGACGACAGTTGGCGCAAACAGACCTCGTGCATGCAGATAACCTCAAACGGCTTGCCTTGCGCTTTCAGCTCGTCCACCCCAGTTCCTCCCGGGCACTCCGGTTGACTGACCGAACAACAGCCGCGGATGACCCTGCCCCTTGGCTCCGCCCCCGTTACAGGGGCATCACAGCTACTACGAGCCGGTCCGCCAGTGCACCCCGCAACGGTACTCAGGGCCTCCAGGACAACACCTGGACCGGGCACTCCCTCTCGCCGCCCAGAAGGCGGTCGGTGTCGGGGTACGCCTTCTCACGTTCCGCGCAGGAGCAGCAGACCGGACTCGCGTCGCCTCCATGCCGGACACCGCCTGGCCAATAGACGGGCACCCGCCAAGCTTATCCCGAGACCATCCCAACGCCGGCAGGGCTGGTCTCGCCGCTGTGGGCAGCCGCCGCGTGTCGGGCCGGGAGGAGCGGCTCGAGGCGGAGATCGAGGAGCTGAAGACGGCACTGGGCGAGGCCCATGTCGAGCTGCGGGTGTGGAAGAAGTCCGCCGAGGACCGTCTGGCCCCTTCGAGGACCTCGAGGTGATCCGCAGCCAGGCGGTGATGCCGACCTCGAGGTTCTGTGAGCTGCTCGGCATCCCGCGCCGTACGTACTGTCGGTGGCAGGCCCGCACCCGTGAAGGCGGCACTGTGGTCAAGGGGCCGTGGCCCGCACCGGTCGTCGACGCTCTGGAGCCCCTCGCGGCGAAGTACGCCGCGGACTGGCCGGCCTGGGGACACCGCAAGATCCACTGGCTGATGCGGGCCGACGGACATGAGGTGTCGGCCTCTTCCGTCGAACGGGCCCTGCGCCGACGGGACTTGCTCCAGCCCGTCGACTATCAGGGCGAGCGGCGCGAGCACGCCAAGGCCCGTAAGGCCGCCTTCGCCGAGCTGCCAACGCGGCCGAACGAGGTGTGGCAGCTGGACTTCTCCGAGTACGAAACCACCGGTGGCGGCATCTGGCGGCTGGCAGGGGTGACCGACTACTTCACCAAGTACGAGCACGGCTGGCACATCGCCCCGTCGTGCACCGGAGCCGACGCCATCGAGGCCGTCCGCATCGCCATCGCTGAGGCCGAGTGCCTGGGCGGCGCCCCGCTGGCCGAGCTGCTGCCCACGGATCCGGAAACCGGCAAGATCCGCAGGATCAAGCTGGTCACCGACAACGGCGGCGCGTTCAAGGGGGCCGCGTTCGCCCGCTTCATCGCCTCCCGGCCCGAGCTGCTGCACATCCGCACCCGCGCCAAGAGCCCCGGCCAGAACGGGGTACGCGAGCGCGCGTTCGGCTCGTTGAAGTACGAGCACCTCTACCGCCTGGAGATCGAGGACCTCGACACTCTGGCCCGCGAGGCGGAGCACTACCGGCACGTCTTCAACCACGTTCGGCCCCACGAAGCCCTCGCCGGCCACCGGCCGATCGAGGTCTACCGCACCCCGACCCTGCATCCCCAACTTTCAGACCAAGATCATTGAGCCACAAACTTGACGCGGGACACCGTCAGTCCCTCGGCCCAGCCTCATGCGGGCTGGGATCTGTACGTGCCCGTACTGGTGGCCGGGTCGGGGGTCGGCGGGTTGTCTCAAGGTCAGCAACAGTTGTTCTGACCTGGCAGTTTGACTACGTCTCCTGGAAAGCGAGCGCCAAGTAGCGAGACTCTTGGCGATCAACTGCCGGGGATGTGCCTGACAGCCCGAGGGCGCGGAACACGGGGTGCTACAGGGTGGCACCCTGTAGCACAGGGCGGCTATCATGGATATATGAGCACCCAGTCCGAGATCACCCAGCGCGACCTGCGCACCAAATCCAAAGAGATCATGGATGCCGTCCAAAGCGGCCAGTCCTTCACCGTCACCCGGGATGGGCACCGCATCGGCGAGCTGATCCCTCTGCGACGCCGTCGGCGCTTCGTCCCGCGCGGCGAGTTCGCTGCCAGGTCCCGCACCGCCTCCGACATCTCCCCGGACGCCTTCCGAGCCGACCAGGCAACCACCGTCGAGCAGGAGCAGGATGACCCCTATGCCCGTTGAGCACCCCTCCGCCGAGCACCCGCAGGGGCTCCTCGACACCAACATCATGATTCTGCGCAAGTGGATCAACCCTGACGAGCTGCCCGCCGAGATGGCCATCAGCGCCATCACCCTGGCCGAACTCTCCGCCGGCCCCCACCAGGTGCGCGGCAATGCCGAACAGGACGATTACGACGAACACGCCGAGCGCGCCCGTCGCACGGACATCCTCCAACGCGCCGAGAATGAGTTCGACCCCATCCCCTTCGACGCGGAAGCCGCCCGCATCTACGGCCGCGTCTGCGCCGCCGTCATCACCGCCGGCCGCCAGCCCCGGCGCCGCACCGCCGACTTGATGATCGCCTCGATCGCCATTGCGGAGGGCCTCCCCCTGTTCACCACCAACCCGGACGACTTCAAGGGCCTTGACAACCTACTCACCGTCATCCCCGTCAGCCGCCCTGCAGTGCTCCACGACCGATAGACAACCACCGGCGAGAGCAGTCCGGTCAGGCGACGCCCCCGAGGCGCGGCGACGGACTTCCACCGACCGGTGTCCTGCCCCTGCCAGACCGCGCCCGGCGCCAGGGCCCGATGTGCCAGGATCACCATGAAAATAGAGGGGGTGCGGCCCGGTGAGTTCGCTGCAGGTAGACGTGCTGGCGTACGAGGCGCCGTGCGAGCGGTGCGCTTTCTCCCTGTGGTGGGTGTTCGGGCTGCTGCCGTCATACCGGCCGCGCGGCGAGGAGTTCACCACCACGGACTGCCCCGAAGCCGTCGACATGGCGCGCCCCGTCCTCGCGGCACCTGACGGCGACACGGCAGACGTCGCAGCACAACTGCACGACCAGCCCGCCTGGTAGCGGGGCCGCAGCTTCAACCCAAACCGGTGCAGTGCCTGCGGACACCACGCCGACTGGCACGTCCTCGACACGATCCTCACCCACGTCTACCACCACAGGGCTGGATCTATGCCGCCGCCGGCCGGGTCCCCATCCCTGAATGGCATGCAATCAGAGGCGGCGGACAAGGAATCCATTGGCTGCTGACCACCACCGCTCCAGCCTCACTGAAGCGCCCTGAAGTTTCCGGACAGTGGTCCCACTACGGTGGGTCTGTTCGGAAAGGGGAAGCCGGTTGTCGCAGAAACGTAGGAAGTTCACCCCTGAGTATCGGGAAGAGGCCGGGAAAGATGGTGATCGAGACGTCGCGTCCGGTCGCCCAGGTCGCCCGGGAACTCGGACTTGTCGAAGGCACGCTCGTGAATTGGGTCAACGCCTACCGGCGTGAGCACGCGGGAGAGGAGCCGCCCCTCACGGTGGATGAACGGGCACGGCTCCGCGAGCAGGAACGCGAACTGAGGGAACTGCGGCAGAAGGTCGCTTTCCTGGAAAAAGTCGCAGCGTACTTTGCCAAGGATCCTCGGTGAGTGACAGGTTCGAGTTCATCGATGCCGAGTACGCGCCCTCCACCACGAACGAAGAGATACCGCCGGTCGCGAAGATGTGTGACTGGCTGGAAGTGTCCCGCTCAGGATTCTACGAACGGCGGAGCCGGCCGATTTCGGCGACCGCCCGGCGACGGGAGGATCTGAAATTACTGATGACCAAGTCTTTCGAGGATTCTGACAGCACCTACGGCTACCGGCGCATCCACGCCGACCTCACTGCCTGGGGCGTGCCCTGCGGGCCCGAACTCGTGCGTGACCTCATGCGGGAGCTAGACCTCCAGGCGTGCCAGCCACGGCCGTGGCGCCACAGCCTCACCGAGAACGACGGCCGGGCCGGCCCGATCCCCGACCTCGTGAACCGCGACTTCACCGCCGAAGCGCTCGGCCGAAAAATGGTCGGGTCGGGTAGCCGGAGGGAATCTCACCCTCCGGCTCCCACAGAACCGTGCGTAACAGTCTCCCGCTACACGGCTCTTGTCACCCCGATCACCAGAAATTACGGCACAAGCGCCAATGCGCGAACATTCCCGGGTACCGCTGTGTGATCCCCTGGAAGCAGTCCTTGGCTTTCTTGAACCCGGCCAGCCGTTTGTACTTTCTGCGGATCCAGCGCACCAGGTAGGCGTTGATGCTCCGCAGGAGGGGCTTCAGCGCGGAGTGATAGAACGCCCCGTAGTACTGCATCCACCCTCGCACGATTGGGTTGATGATCCGTGCGAGTTGAGCGACGTGTGGCCCGTGCGCCGGTGAATCCGCCACCCGCGCAATTCGGAACTAAGCCTCTTCAGGGCCCCCTTGCTGATCGCAGGCAGAAAACACGGGAATGTCACCCCACTTGCTGCGCGCCGCTCCCGGCTACCACGCGGTACAGATGATCCCGGGCATCGGCCCGGTCTTCGCCGCCGTGATGGTCGCTGACCCTTCAGCTGTAGATCATGGTGGTTGCGGGAGTTCGAGGGTCTCTAAGCTGGGTAACTGCCGTGTATGAAGGCGGAGTTGCTGGATGTCCCGGTCGAGGTGTCGGACCGGGAGTGGGCGGAGGAGTGGGCGGGGCGGCTGGACGATCTGCTGGTGGGGGTCGGGGACCTGTTCGGCCGGGTGGAGACGCAGTGGCATGGGGAGATGTGCGTCCGGGGCCTACTGGGGCCGGTCTCGCGCAAGAACGGCTGGCAGCTGGCGGAGTGGGCCGGAGAGCGTGTGCCGTGGAACCAGCAGCACTTGCTGGACCGGGCGAAGTGGGACGTGGAGGGGGTGCGGGACTTCACCCGCCGGTACGCCGTCGCCGAGCTGGCGGACGACGGCGTGGGCGCGGGGCCCGGCGGGGCCGGGGTGCTGGTGGTGGACGAGACCGGGTTCGCCAAGCGCGGGAAGGCTTCGGCCGGGGTGGCGAGGCAGCACTCCGGGACGCTCGGCGGGGTATTCCCCTGCCAGATCGGGGTGATGTGTGCGTGGGCCACCGGTGCGGGGCAGGCGTTGATCGACCGGGAGTTGTACCTGCCACGGGAATGGACGGACGAGCCGGATCGCTGCCGGGCCGCGCACGTGCCCGAGCAGCGCGGCTTCCTGACCAAGCCACGGCTGGCGGAGGCGATGATCGAGCGGGCGCTGCCCGACCTGCCTCAGGAGCCGGGGAAGGTGTGGGTGGCCGCCGACGAGGTGTACGGGCGCGAGCGTGCGTTCCGTTCCTTCCTGGAGGAACATCGTCTGCCGTACGTGGTCAACGTGCAGGCGAACTCGCCGGTGCTGCAGCGTCCGGGCTGGCGGCACGCCGCCCGGCTGGTGGAGCGGGTCGCGCGGGAGGAGGACTGGGTCGAACTGCCCGCCGGGCCCTCCCAGTTGGATACCCGCACGTGGCAGTGGTGGGTGCGGCGACTCCCCGGCGAGGAGGAGATGGTCGATGGCCAGGCGTGGGCGCGGTGGCTGGTCGCGCGACGCCGCCTGGAGGATCCCGGCAAACGCGACTACTACCTGGGCTGGGGCCCGGCCGACACCCCGGTCGAGGAGATCGTTTTGGTGCCGGGCGCGCGCTGGCGGGTGGAAGAGGCGATCAAGCTGGCGAAGTCCGCCTGCGGGATGGCTGACTACGAGGTCCGCTCTTTCCACGGCTGGTACCGGCACGTCACCCTCGCCCAGCTGGCCGCCGCGTTCCTGGTCGGCTGCGACGCAGCCACCGCCCGCGAGAACGGCCCGCTGGCCCGGACCCGCTACGGCCAGCCCGCGCCGACAGCACCCGTCGCCGAGAGAGGGGGACCCGCCTGATCCCAGCAGCCCACCCGCCCCCGTCCGCTTCACCGCCTTCGAGATCAGGCGCCTGCTCATCTTGCTCACCCCGCTGCCCGACCGCCACCAACGCATCCGGCACGGCCTGGCCTGGTCCGCCTACCGCCGCCTCCACCAGGCCATCGCCCGTGCCTGCCACCGACGCCGCCGAGCACACGGTCACACCGTCCCAGCCGGACCCGACACACCAACAGAACTCCCGCAACCACCATGATCTACAGCTGAAGGGTCTGACACGGCAGCTGTAGTTCTTGATCGTTGGCGTGTTCGTGCTGGTCAACGGGGGTGCGGGGGCGGCCGAGGGTAGGGGGACGGCCACCGTGATCATGAGCGTTTGTGACGACGATCAAGGAACAGGTGGCCGTGGAGGCCACGATAGCCGGGCAGGAGTGGACGGCCGCGTTCGGGGCGGTGATGGCCGAGGTCGCTGACTGCTTCCCGCGCCGGGAACCGCGCCTGCTGGCGCGGGAGATGACCGAGGGCATGCTGATGGAGCTCGATACGCGCAACTGCTGGACGCTCGGCGAGGCGCTGGGGCACTCGGGCCCGCACCGGCTGCAGCACTTCCTCTCCCGTGGTGTGTGGGACCACGATCTGGCCCGCGACCGGCTCATGACCTGGGCGGCCGGTGAACTCGCGGACGACCAGGCGGTGTTGATCGTGGACGAGACCGGTGATGAGAAGTCCTCGACCGACTGCGTGGGAGCGGCCCACCAGTACTCCGGGGCGCTCGGCGGTATCGGTCTGTGCCAGGTCTCCGTCCACCTCACCTACGCCTCGGTAAGCGGGCACACGCTGATCGACCGCGCCCTCTACCTGGGCGCCGGGTGGGCCGCCGACGAGGAACGCCGCCTGCTCACCCACGTCCCCGACGAGACCCTGTTCGCCACCAAGCCACAGCTCGCGGCCGCCATGCTGCAGCGTGTACGTGCCCTGGGGATACCGGCCCGCTGGCTGGCCGGCGACGAGGTGTACGGCGGTCGCGAGCTGCGACGGCATGCACGGGCACTCGGCCTCGACTACGCCCTCGCGGTCCGCGCCGACCACCGCGTCACCACCCCAGCCGGCCGCTTCACCGCCACCGAACTCGCCGCCCGCTTACCCCGCCGCACCTGGATGCGCATGCGTACCGGCCACGGGACCAAGGGCGACCGTCACTACGACTGGGCCATGATCGGCGTCCTCGCCGACGACACCCCCGAAAGCACCGGGCCGGGCCACTCCTACCTGCTGGTGCGCCGCCACCGCTACACCCGCGAACTCTCCTTCTACCGCTGCCACTCCGCAACCGCGGTCACCATGGCCACCCTGGTCGATGTGGTGTGCTGCAGATGGAAAATCGAAGAGGACTTCCAGGCCGGAAAATCCGACTGCGGCCTGGACGAGGGCCAGACCACCTGCTGGAACTCCTGGATGCGCTGGAGCCTGATCAGCATGCTCGCCGCAGCCATCCTGGCCGTCACCCAAGCCCGCGCCGCCGCCCAGACACCCAGCGGCCCACTCGCCCCCTCAAGCACCCGCGAGCTGCTGCGACTCCTACGCGCCACCGCCCTGCGCCCTCCCCGCCGCGACCTGGAGCACCTCCTGCACTGGTCCGCATGGCGCCGCCACCATCAACAGCAAGCCACCGAAGCCCACCGCCGCTGGAACAACATCACCGCCGCAGCAACCACCTGACCAGCAACAATGACCAACCGATCAAGAACTACAGCTGCCGTGGCTGAGATCGGCGATATCCACCGCTTCGCCGGGCCCGCCCAGCTGTCCTCCTGGGCCGGGCTGACACCGCGCCACCGCGCTTCCGACACCAAGGTCCACCGCGGCCGCATCACCAAGCAGGGCTCGGCGCTGCTGCGCTGGGCCTGCGTCGAGGCCGTCCAGCGCTGCCGGACCGACACCCCGATGCGCCGCCTGCACGACCGTATTACCGACCGTCGCGGCACCGCGGCCCGCAACGTGGCCAAGACCGCAGCCGCCCGCAAGCTGCTCACCTACGTCTACTACGCCCTGCGTGACGGCGAGGTCCGCGCCCTGGCACAGCAGGCGGCGTGAGCAGGCCGGAACCCGACCGACGCGTGATCATGTATTGTCCGGCCCCCACCCCGGTGGCGCGGCCGTTAACGTGATTGATCCCGTCGGCCGGAGCGAACCGCCCCATGCCGAGGACCTGCTCCCTCCCGAACAGGACAAGGAGCACGGTCCCGCGAAGAGATGACCGGCAGCCGAGCCTGCCCGAACAACGACCACACCACGGGGCGAAAGCCACAACCGCACAAGTCCCGGTCCCGACGCGACCAGGATGCGCCCCGGCGCTGCCCCAAGGCCCCTTCGCCCTCGGCTCCCACGCCACGGGCAGCTTTGTCCGCACTGAGGCCGCCCTGGGGTTCGGGTCCGCCGATCCGTCCGCCCCGCATGACCAGCCCTTGCAGGTGGGCGTCGGTGAAGGTCATCGAGCGAGTTCGGATGAGTTGCCCGTCGAGCACGACGTGGACGGTGCGGTGACTGGCCCAGACCGTGACGGTCCGGCCGACCAGGGACGGGCTGAACTTCAGGCTCCGTGCCTGCGGCAGCATCACGTGCCGGCCGGGGCTGATCACCGCCTCGAACTCCACCGCCTGGAGGGGGAGGTTGTCCTCGGACGAGCTCGGCGGCGGAAGCACCGGAAGTCGCATCGGTTCGGACGACCCCGACGTGGGCTCGGCCGCCACGGCTTGAGCAGGCACTGTTGTGTCGGCCGGGAGCGGGTGCGGGCGAAAGACCTGAGCCGGAGTGGCCATCTCCAGCGACTGGTGGGGGCGCGTGTGGTTGTAGCCATGGACCCACGCGTCGATCGCGTTCTGGGCCGCGACCGGGTCGGCGAAGGGACCGGAGTGGTCGAGCATCTCGCGGCGCAGGGTCTTATGAAACCGTTCGATCTTCCCGGTCGTGGTCGGTGACCTGGGCTTCGTCAGCCGCTGGTTGATGCCGTTCTCGCGGCAGACCCGCTCGAACATCACCTCGACGGGAAGGGGCTTGGAGTAACGGCCGGTGAACTGCTTGCCGTTGTCCGTCAGCATCTCCGACGGGACCCCGTAGCGGCGCATAGCCTCGATGAACGCCTGACATACGGCTCGTCCGGTGGGTTGCACCAACACCGAGGCGATCACGATGAACCGAGAGCAGTCGTCGATCCCCGTGAGGAGCTTGCACTCCCGCCCGTCCGCAAGGAACACCCCGCCCATCAAGTCCATCTGCCACAACTGCATCGGCACGTCACGCTGCCACCGTTTGTAGATCCGGCGGTGGACCTGGATCTGGTGGTCGACCAGGCCGTTGCGGACCAGGACGCGGTGCACCGTCGAGCGGCCCGGCGCGTTCGCGACCCCGCGCACGGCCAGTTCATGGGCGATCCGGCGGGCACCCCACTTCGGATAGCTCTGGCGCAGCTGGCAGATGGCCAGCTCGGTCTCGAGCGGCACCCGGGACGGTGAGCTGTGCGGCCGACGGGAGCGATCCTTCAAGCCGTCCCGTCCGCCCTCGCGGAAGCGCCGCAACCAGGAGTGCAGGGACTGCCGCGACGTGCCGTACCGGCGGGCGACCTCGGCCACCGGCGAACCGTCCAGCACCTCCACCACGGCCCGGAATCGGTGCTCGACCGTCCAGTCCTCATCAGCTGTCTCGGCAGCGGATATGTCGTCCATGCCTGCACAACGAGTGCTACCCGTCAGGGATGTGCTCGGACCGTCAGAAATCTCCCGCGACCGTCAAGCAAGTCCAGCACCAACGGCGTCAAGGATGAGCTGGGACTGCACAGTCATGTACATCGAAATGGCATCGCGACTACTGGAGCCCGTCCTGCTGGCCCTGGCGGTCCTTGCTGTCCGCAGCCGCATCAAGCGCTAGGCAACCAGGTCCAAGGCCTTTGCGGGCGCCTTAGCCGTGGGGCAATGAGGACGTCCTGTAGACCGCACCTCATGTACTTCACGTCAATGAGGTGCGGTCTGTGGGACGTCAGGTCGCGCGGCGTAGAGGGACGACGACGTTCTCCCCCATGCGCTTGGGGTCGAGCCGGTAGTACTTGATGTGCCCGAGCCTCTCGGTCTCCTCCAGCCAGCCGGCCTCAATGACCTGCTTACGGGTGCGGGAGAAGACGGGCGGTGCCATGCCGACGAGTTTTGCCAGGTTGGCGGCAGTCTCGAAAACGGCGCCGGACCGGTCTGTCGGGTGCAGGGCGTACAGCATGACGACGAGGCGCTGGTTGGCGGTCATGCCGACCGTCTTCTCAAGCAGCTCGAGGTTCTTCTGCTTGTCGTCGGTGCTGGTCACTGGGCCTCCCACCGCGCAGGGGCGTTTTCGTTGAATCCGGGGATGTCCGGCGGGTTGCACGTCTTCACTGCTTCGCGCTGTTCGATCCCGGTGCCGTGGAAGGCGATGTAGGGGCTGATCCGGTAAAAGTTGTAGTTACCGATGCGTCCTCGGACAATCAGGATGCGGTGCTTGACCAGCTTCCTGTTGATCTTCCCCACGGCATCGGTGGACATCCCTACCCGCTTGGCGATGTCCGCTCCGGTGGCCCTCAGCGGCTCCATACCCTCGGGCGAGACCCCGATCCACCACAGGACCAGAAACTTCTGGCTGGGCGTGAACGCCTTCGATTCGGTGATCGCCTCGACGCGGGCCTTGTCGACCTGTGTGTGCCTGCCGGAGAAGGCGTATGGCGCATAGGGGACCGGCTCGCCCGTGTCGGCGTCAACCAGTCTGCGTACTGCTCCCAACGGACCCTCCGGCGCAAGGGGGTTGATGGATGGTTCACGAAGGACGGCTGTGAGGCCGACCAGATGAACTTAACGTACATGAGCAGGACGTCAATCAAGTCCGCCTGTCAGCCGTGTCGCTTGCCCTCATGTGAATAGCCCACTTTGCCGAACCCCGAGCTTGCCCACGCAGGGAGACATGTACGCCACGTCAATCTGATGCTGCTACAGGATCGTGGTGCCCGGTTCCTAGAGCCGTAGTTGCCGATCGCTCAATCGCCTTCCCAGTCAGACTGATCGTGGTGCACGACTCCTGGGACTGCGTGACACGGCTGAGAGATCTGTGTACTCAGGTCTACCGATCGCCTTCTACTGCTGAGGGATCTGCTTACCAGTTCCCTCGATCTTGGTCGAATGGGGTGTTTATGCAGGTCAGGAGCTCTTTGGCGGCCGCACTCTCTTCACTCACACAGGAGCCGCTTGCCCTGCGACTCTGGCCCTCGACCAAGCGGTGTCATGCGCCACAGCGCCTTCACTCTGTCGTCATCGCACCAGCACTCAAGGGAGCAACAAACGAAGCTCAGCCACACGCCGACACCCTCCTCCGCCCGCTGCCGACACAAAACCGAGCGGACATGCCGGTCGCAGTGTGCGTGCCTCCGCGCCACAGGACCCCGCCGCTTTCCGGCGCGGACGGCCTGTGCCACGACGAAACGGATTCGCGCCGGGAAGTGGTGGGGCAGCGGGGTCCAGGGGCCGGCGAAGGCCCCTGGTACCACGCACCGTCACCACAGTGCAGGACGAATTGCATGCCGGTGGTCCCTCGACCGGCCCCCCCCCGGCGGCGCTAGGCATCGGTGACCCGCTCTCGAGGACTCACCGGCACCACCAAGAGAGTTCTGCGGCGTGGTCGATTGCTGGCCAGGCGCGAATCTTCCTCTGACGGTGTTGTCAGTGGAGCACGGTTGAATCCACGACGTGCTTGCGTTAGTTCACTCCCGCCCAGAGAACCCGATGCTCAAGTACCTGCGGCAGTAAGCCATTCCCAGCCAGGCAGCCCCGGGCGTGGGATACGTGTACGTGATCGGTTTCGACGGGCCAGGCTCCTACGTGAAGGTCGGCTCCACGGCTGCGCCCCAGGACCGCCTGCTGGCGCACCTCTACACCGCCAGGAGCCGGGGACTCCGGCTCGCCGGCTTATGGCTCTCCCCCGCCCACCCCGAGTATCGCCTCATCGAGCAGTGCGCCCTCACCGGCTGTCGCGCCATCTTCCCCTCCGCCACGCCGCGCAGCGAGTACTTCCCGGGGATGCCATTCGAACAGGCGCGAGTAGAGGCGGCCAAGGCGGCTTACGGCTTCCGTAGCCATCCCACCAGCAGCCCTCCCAGCGAGCTCGCGGCGGGACAACACGAGGTTCTGGCCCACTACTTGCGCAGGCGAGTCAAACGGCTACCCCTGGGACCGGAAGATGCCTTCCGCTTCCGCATCGGCCTGCGACGTCGCTTCGCACAGGGCAGCGCCCCCACACGCTTCCTACGGCGAAACAGCCCATATGAGCAGCAAGGTGACCTGCTCCGACTCCCATGACCCCTGACAGCGGCCACCCGGCCTGCCACATCTTCCCCACGTGCTGGTGGACAACCGTGGGCTGAAGCACTGCGCCACCTTGGCCTTGATCAGCGAGGGGTGCACCGCGGGCGGGGCGGCCTCAGCGCTTGTTGTCATACCCCTTGGTTTGCGGCTGGTCCGTCAGCCACCACGCAGGAGGCTGCGGGGTGGCGTCCTTCCACTGGTGCAGTGTCTGGTCGTCTTGGTGCTCGTCGTGGTCGTCGCGCCACCGTGTGCAGTACTGGCGCCCCTCGGTTGGGACGATGAGCATCGACGGGCAGCGGTCCTTCCCCCGGTACCGCACACGCAGCTCGTCGACGGCGGTGGTGGTCGGTTCCACAGTCCAGTCCGCAGTCTCGAGCGTCGCCTCCAGGGCGACGTTCGGCTCCAGCCTCACGTAGCCGCCGCGGCGTACGTCCTGGTCGATCGCCGACGCCGAGATGGTGTACGGGTACTTGCGCAGGGCCAAGTCCGTCAGGAGCGTCAGCCACTCGTGGGTGTCCGCAAGGGCGTATCCAGTGCGCTGCGGCAACCCGTTGCGCGTGGGGTACTCGTGCAGCCGGTTGGCGTCGACCTCGCGCTCGCGGCGGCCGGTGGCAGCGTCCGCGATCAGCACGCGCTTGCCTCCCGGGCGCACGATCCGAACGTACCGGGCCGTCTCCTTGGGCTGCCCGCACGGCGCGTACACCTGCCCGCGCTTGAGGTGGTGCTCCACGGCAACTCCCGGGGTTCGTCGGAGACCCGACGACTCTATCGGCGGCTGTGGCGCGCCCAGGTGGATGCGGTGCCCCGGCTCAGAAGTGGGTCCTGGCTGCAGTCCGGTCAGTATCCGAGGTGGTGCTGGCGAGCGGTGACCAGGGAGCGCCAGCGGGCACGGACGGTGGGTTCATCGTCGAGCCACTGTACGGCCGACCCGCTGGGCTGGGGCAGGTCGCCCATGGCAGCTGCGATATGGACGTAGTAGGCGAAGTCGCCGTTCGCGGTTGCCTCGTGCAGACGGTCAATAGTGGCGGTCAGGTCGTCCTGTGCGCCTCGTACAGCGTGGTGGAAGACGAGGGTGACCTCCAGGAGCGGGGTGAGCCAGGCGAGCCCGGCGACGGCGATCTCGGTGCGCAGCACCGCGGCGCGGTCGGTGACGTCGTTGGTGCCGGCGTCGCGTACGAGGGCAGCAACCTGGGCGAGGAGGGTGGTGGCGCGCTGGTCGAGCTGGCCGAGGAGCTGGTGGGCGAGGGCGAGTTCGTCGTCTGCACGGGTCGGGTCGGTGAAGGCGCAGGCCAGGGAGAGGAGAGTCTGGGCGATGGCCCGCTCGCCCGGTGCGTTGTGCTGTTCGGCTTCGGTCCGTGCGGCGTCGAACGCGGCGATGGCGCGGTCCATGTCGCCGTGGGGGAAGTGGATATGGCCCAGGACGCGGTGGTGGCGGCCCTTCCAGCCCAGGGTGGGGATGGCGGCGAGCGCGGCGGGGAAGTCGCCGCGGATCCGTGCGAGGTTGGCCAGGCCGCGGCGGGCGCGCGGAGCGAGCCGGCCGTCTGCGTCGGCGACCTGGCAGTAGCCGTCGAGGGCGGCGTCGGTGCGGCCGAGGTCCTTGTGGACCTTGGCCCGGTAGTACAGAGCGAGTTCGGTGAGCTCGCCGAACAGCAGACCGGCGTCCAGGACGGCGGTCAGGCGCTCGGCGGTGCGTTCGCGATGCTCGTGCTGGCGGCGGGCGATGGTGGCGAGGAGCTCGGCCAGGGCGTCGGCGGGTGTGTCCGGTCCTGGCTGCTGTGCGGCGTCGCCGAGCGCGGGCGTCTGGGCGGGTGGGGCGATGGGCTCCCAGACGGAGTCGTCGGTGTAGGCGTAGGCGGCGTCGGTGAGCCAGGCGAGGTCGTCGAGGCGGTGGTCACGTGCCAGTCGCAGGCCCTGGCGCAGGTACGCAACGAGCAGAGTCCGGCTGGGAACGACCGAGCTGGCGTCCTGCCATTGCCGACCGAGGGCAGCGAGTGCCCGGACGGCAGCCTGGTGCCAGTCAGCTGCGGTCCACTGGTCCTCGAGGTGGTCGTCGCCTGTGCGCAGCGCGGTGCGGATGGCGCCGTGCAGGTGGTACGGCCAGACCGCGTGCGGGTCTTCGCTGATCATCGGCCGTTCGATAAGCCGGCGCGCCGCGGACTGGTGGGTGAGGCCAGCGGCCTGGGTGGCCAGATCCAGGTCCCAGGCGTCCAACAGGCTGGCGCTGCGCAGGACATGGCGTTCGTCGGTGGTCAGGTCCGACAAAGTGCGCGCGATGAGGGCGGGGAAGGTGTGGTCGAAGTCGGCGGGCACGGGATTACGCCCGGTGCGGCGGATCTCCAGGTAACGGCTGACTGCCAGGTCCAGGTGGAGGGGCAGGCCGTGCGAACGCTCGGTGATGACCTCACGGATTTCAGGACTGATCAGCGGCTGGCCGTCCTGGGTGAGGCGGCGGGCGAGGTGGTCGTCGCAGTCGCGTGGGGGGAGGTCCCCGATCAGATGCTGGCGGACGCCTCCCTGCCTGGCGGTCGGGGCCGGCTGCTGGGCACGGGCCAGGCCGGGCCAGGCGGCCTGGCCGGTGTAATCCAGCTGGCCCTGCAAGGCGGGATTGGCCCACGGCAGGCGGTTGCGGCCGCTGACGACGAAGAACGCGTGCGGCATCAGCTACACCAGGCGCTGCAGTGTCGGCGGCGGGTGAACCGTGACCCAGTTTGGGCGGGTGAATAGTGACCCAGGTGTCTTCTGTTGCGTGTGTTCAGTCGTCTTGGTTGTCGGTGGGGATGCGTCCGAGTTCGCGGCCGCGCATGCGATACGAATCGCCCTTGAACGAGTGGACCTCGGCGTGGTGGACGAGGCGGTCGATCATGGCGGCGGCCACGGTCTCGTCGCCGAAGACCTCTCCCCAGCGTCCGAAGGGCTTGTTGCTGGTGACGATCACGGACGCGCGTTCGTATCTGTTCGAGATGAGCTGGAAGAACAGGTTCGCGGCTTCGGCCTCGAAGGGGATGTAGCCGACCTCGTCCACCACGATCAGCGGGTAGCGGCCCAGTCTGGTGAGCTCGTCGGCCAGACGGCCGGCTGCGTGGGCGGCGGCGAGCCGGTCGACCCACTCGGAGGCGGTCGCGAAGGCGACGCGGTGTCCGGCCTGGCAGGCTCTGACCGCGAGCCCGATCGCCAGGTGTGTCTTTCCGGTCCCGGGCGGACCCAGGAAAACGGCGTTCTCCTTCCCGGCGATGAAGTCCAACGTACCCAGATGCGCGAGCTGTTGGCGCGTTATCCCGCGCAGATGGGTGACGTCGAGTTCCTCGACCGTTTTGACGGCGGGGAACCTCGCCGCGCGGACGCGGGCCTCGCCGCCGTGCGATTCGCGGGCGCTCACCTCGCGCTGGAGCACGGCGACGAGGTATTCGGCGTGCGTCCAGGACTCCTTGCGGGCGCGTTCGGCCAGCCGTTCGGCGGCGTCCAGCAGGGCCGGGGCCTTCATCGCGCGGGCGAGGAAAGCCAGGTCAGTCAAGGTCTGCCGGCCCGTCCGACGGGAGGATGCCGCCGCTGCCGTCCTGGCGGTGGTGGTCTTCTCGACGGCGCCGGGCTCTTCCTCGCCTTCGTCGTCGCCGGAGGCTGTCGCGGGGCGGGGCATTCAGCTCGCCTCCTTGTCGCCGCCGCCGTCGATGACGGTGAACAGTCGGTCATAGGTGTCCAGTTCGCGCTGTTCGACCTCGACCATCGGGCCGGACGAAGCAGCCAGCCGGCTCTGGCGGGCTGCCTGCTGACGGTGCACTCCCTGACGCATCCGGGTGCCGGTGGCGGCGTGTTGGGGGTCGGTGAGGGTCTGGTGCTTCGCCCAGCACCTGGGGTGCTGGGCGACGATCTCCCCGCCGGTGGCCAGGACGATGACCTCATCGTTGTCACAGAGCACCGTCACCGTCCTCCCGATCGCGGCGGGGTCGACGGAGTAGTCGTTGGTGTCGATGCGGACGTAGTGGTCGCGGCCGAGCCGGATGGAGAAACGCCACCAGGACGGCGGGTCGACCGGCGGCAGCGCGATCATCCCGGACTTGTCCGCCTCCCACCGCTCGCTCGGACGGGCCTGCAGAGCGCGGTGCCGGCGCCGGTTGGCGACCTTCAGCCACTCGCCCAGCTGGGCGTTGAAGTCGTTGGGGCCGGAGAAGTGACGGCCCGGCAGGAAGCTGGTCTCCAGGTAACCATTGGCCCGCTCCACCAGCCCTTTCGTTTCTGGATCGCGGGGGCGGCAGAGGTAGATCCTGGTGGAGAGCAGGCCCGCGAACGCGGCGAACTCGCCGGTCACCTTCCCGCGGCCGATCCCGGACTCGTTGTCCCAGACCAGCATCTTCGGGACGGCGCCCCAGGCGGACAGCAGCCGCCAGTGCCCGTCGATCAGGTCCCCGGTCCGCCGCGAGGGCAGCATCCTCGCGGCGATCATCCGCGAGTAGCCGGACACCATCACCAGCACCGGCGGCTGCCCGGTCTGCCCGTAGCCGAGCGGGATCTCCGCGTCGGGGAACCACAGGTCGCACTGGGCCAGCTCACCCGGCCGATACGTCGTCCGCGACACCGGGTCCACCGGGATATAGGCGGGACGCAGGTCGCGGACCCGCTCCTTGAGCACGGTCATCCCGCGGTCCCAGCCGATCCGCTCGGCGATCACCGTCGCGGGCATCGTCGGCGTCTCCCGCAGCAGCTCGCGGATCTGCACCTCGACCGCGTCCACCACCGAGCCCTTGGCCGGCCTCTCGTACTTCGGCGGCCGGTCGTGCGCCAGCGCCCGCTTCACCGTGTTCTTCGAAATGCCCAGATGGCGGGCGATCGCCCTGATCGGCATCTGCTCGGCCCGGTGCAACCGACGGATCTCTGCCCAGTCCTCCACAAGGATCACCTCTTCCTCCTGACCTTGATCAACAAGGCCAGAGTCAGACGAAGATCACCAAGAGGGTCAGTTTTGATACGCCGTCAGAGGGTCAGCGTTCGGCCGTCGTCGAGATGCAGCAGCCGCTCGGTGTCGCGGTGGCGGTCGCCAGTGTCCTCGAAGGTGTCCAGCAGGATGACCGGCACCACCGAATGCTTCGCAGGCAGGCGGCTGATCTCCCACGCCAGCAGGTGCGGATAGTAGGAGAGCGCCTCCAAGTCGGGCTCGATCTCCAGCAGATCGGCAGTCCGCGCGCAGCCTGCCAGAGCCCGCGCCCGCTCTCGCCGCTCGCGCAGTGCCGTGACGAGCGCAGACACGACCTGCCCGGCCGCCGAGCCGACCAGGCCGGGCAGTTGCAGGGCGCCGACGGCCTCACTCACTGCACCCTGAACCTGCTGCGGCAGCATCTGCCCGAACCTTCCCGCAAGGCCGGTGCGCCGAACGTATTCCTCCAGCGGCTCGCCGGGGTGCTGCGCCTCCCAGTAGCGGCGCAGCGCCAGGTCGAAGCTGGGCAGGGGGCGGCCGACGTGAGCTGCGAGGGCGAGGCGGATCGTGAGCAAGACGCGTTCAAAGTCCGGCCCGTTCGATGCCGAGCGGGCCAGGTCGATACGGACCGGCAAGATCCGCTCACCTGCCCAGGCGGGCTCGCCCCACTGGACGGGACGCTGCTCGGCATCGGTGAGCGAAGCCTCGATCTTGCGCAGCAGAGTCGACTTCCCCACGCCGCCCACCCCGTGGAACACGATCAGGTTGTTGCGCGGTGCCTCCAGGTCCTCGACGTCGAATCCGGGGGCGGCGATGTGCCGCAGGTGCTCCTCGATAGCGGTGGCGACCAGATGCCACTGGCTCTGGCGATTGGTGAACGCCTCGCTGCTGCCCACAGGGTCATTGGAAGTGAACAGCGCACGAAGGTCGGCCATGTGACGAGGTCCCCCCAGAAGTGATCACCTGAGACCCAATCTATGCCGCGTACGGTGACCGGCCACAGGCCAGGTCCAGCCCAACACCGAAAATGATCTTTTCGCTGTTTCCGACACCCCGGAGGTGGTCTCCTATGAACGAGTCCGCATCGCCCTCACCGTCGTCCTCTGATCCGCAATCCCCGTCGGGGCCGGCCCCGGGCCCGGGTGGTGAGAACACGGTCGGGATTGAGGAGGCGCACCAGGTCGTGGGCGCCGTCATCGCCTGGTACAACCGGCAGCTGCTGCTCGCACGGCGTTCCGGTGACCAGCGGCGTTTGGAGGAGCTGACGGCGCAGCGGCAGAAGTGCGTGGAGGACCAGGCCCGGATCCAGGACGCCGGGCCTGAGGAGATCACGCGTATCGCCGACTTCTACACCGAACTTCTCGCAGAGCTGGAAGCCTCCGAGCCGCCCGCTGAGGAGTAGCCGCAGCGGATCTGCGTGCCGTACGCGGGCCTAGGCGGGCACGGGCAGCGCGGCCGCGGGGGCGTACGTCGGGAGGTGGCGCGGCTGCTGGGCGGGCATCAGTGGGCATGCCAGCGCACCGATCGCGATGAGGTCGTCGCGGTACTGCGGCATCGCTGCGAGCAGCTGGCGCTGCGTGGCCCAGAACCTCGCGGCCTCCTCCCGGGTGTAGGGGCGGGCCTGCTCCGCGATCAGAGCCAGGTCGGCTGCTGGAGGCCGCACCCAATGCCCCTGCCCGTCCTGTGTGTTGCGATACAGCGGGTGGGCATCGCGCCGCATCACCAGGACCTCATCGACGACCGACAGCTGCTCCGCCATCGCCACCACCTCCGGCAGGACCGCGAAGTGGGCGTCGTGCCCGGCAGCGGTGGTGAACCGGGCAGGCACGCCCCGCCTGCTCACCTTGGCGTAGCGGGCGGCCGTGCCCTGCCGCGAATCTGCCGCGCGCACCGCCAGGACCACCAGCTCCACCCGGTAACCGGCCTGCCGGTACAGGGACGCGCCGGCGACGAACCCGGCGGCGCTGCCCGGGGTGACCTCGATGACCACGTCCCCACGCCGCTCGCGCACGTACGCCTCGGCCTGCGCCTGCCAGGCCCGGTAGTCGGCGCGGATCCGCGCCGAGGCCGTACGCGGTTCCTCGCGCAGCAGTTGCAGGTAGTCCGGGTGGGAGAACTTGAAGTCGTCGCCCGTGATGTGGGCCGCGCTGCGCAGGGTACGGCGGACCATCTGGGCGGCCCGTGTCTTGCCCGCGCCGGGCTGGCCCACCACGTACACGGCGACCGGCTTCTCCTGCGGGGTGATCCGCCCCAGCAGGGACGGCACGATCAGCTCATCGAAAACCCACTTGTGTTCCTCTGCGGAGAGCCGGTGGTAGTCGATCCCCGGCGCTTCCCGGCGAGGCTGGGCGATCCGTCGGACCGGGTCGGCCAGGGCGGCCGCGCGCTCGGCGTCGCGGCGCACGGCCAGAGCCCAGTCTTCCGGCAGCTTCTGGTCGTACACGCGTCGGTCGGCGTCGGCGAGCTGACGGCGGAACAGTCCCGTTTCTCTCGCGTCCCACGGGCGCCTGCGCTCAGCGAGCACCGCCTCTGCCGCGCCCTCCGGGCGGCGCCAGTTCCCGTCCGGGCCGAGTTCGTTGCTGTACACGACTTCCAGCGCCTCGGCGGCGCGCCTCACGACGAAGACCCGGTCCAACAGGTGTGCGGCCTCCACTATGCGGAGGGTGTCGACCAGCGCGGCCGCGCACGCGTCGTGGTTGTCCCAGGAGACGTACCGGGCCTTGCCCTCCTCGGCGAGACGCAGGTACCGGTCCAAAACGCCGAGCTGGCTGACGGCCTCGGGTACGGCCAAGGCCACGATCTCCACGAGGTAGCTCGCCTGCCGATACGCGGCCACCTCGTTCAGAAACCCCTGCGCGTCGGGCAAGGGCGCCTCCACCACTGCGTCGTATCGGTCGGCCCGCACCCGGGCCTCCACCTCGGCCTGCCAGCGGTATGTCTCCGGCCGCACCCGCACCCCGGCGGTGCGCACGTCCTCGGCGAGGAAGGCGGTGTAGCAGGGGTGGACGTTCTTGTAGGCGTCGCGGTCTACCCGAACCGCGCCGCCACGCCGTTCGAGCGCACGGTGCACCAGGTCGACGACCAGCGTCTTGCCGCTGCCCGGCTGCCCGGCGACAAACACCACGACCGGGCGCCGTTGAGATACCACCCCGCACAAAGCGCTGGGCAGCACGGCGTCCGCCAAGACCTCCTCGGACCAGTCCCCGACCGAAACGGCGGTAGCAGACGCGGCCAGACCTGTCTCCAGCGGCTGGGCCGGGGGTTTCACGGTCCGGGACCGACTCGCCGAACTCACGTACTCCTCCACGAACGGGCTGCTGCGGGACATCAAAGTGAGCGAGGGAACCCGACTCGAGCCGGGCCGGTTGGTCAGAGCTGGTGCAGCTGCGTGCGCAGCGCATCGAGGGTCTGGCCGGCAGCAGTCCGCCACAGCGCCCACCCGTTCGACGCCGTGCCGGTCACAGCCGAAGCCGCCTTCGACGGCGAGGTAAACGGCACCGCCTTCCCCTCGACGATCAGCCGTCCGTCGGCGGTCACCGTCGCCACCGCCTCCCGGCCCGCCCGCGGCTGCTGGAACGACAGGGTGTCCCCCGCCTTCAACAGCCCCTTCAGCATCAGCTCAGCCAGCGGACCCTGCGGGGCGATGGAACGCCCCTCACCACAGACACCGCCGTCGTGCGCGTTGTCGGGTGCGACATCGATCGACAGGGTGATATGGACCGTTTCATCCGGCCCGGCGGCTGCCAGACGGGCCACCAAGGACGAGTCGAAGTGCAGGCTCACGGTCGGCAACGCGGGACTCCTCTGAACAGCAACACGAGGCAAGCGATCACCACTCTACCTCAGAGAACTCAGGAGACCTCCACTTCACTTGCCTTTGAAGCAGTCAGGAGAATTACCGCCCGTGCCGACGCCGGGTAGGAGCTGTGGTGGGGGTCATGGAGCTTTGCAGGCCGGGCGATGGCCAAGAGGCTTGGATCGTGGACGGTGTCCTGGCAGATGAGTCCGGCGGGCGTTAGAGACAGCCACTCAGCGTCGGAGCGGCTGCTCGCGTGTCATCGCATCGGCCAACTGCCGGCGGGCCACAAACAGCGCCGTGTCCAACTGGCGAGTGCCCGTGACCACGCACAGCGTGTACGTCACGTCCTCGAGCTGGCGCCTGATCTGCGCACTGTCACCCGACGCCAAGCGCCGCCTCAACGTGTCACAGCGCTCGACCAGCTCCCTCAGGAGCGAAGGATCCGCCCTCAGCACGACGGCCACCTCCGTCCTCACCCATTCGGACCCACCCAGCTACGGTCGCAGCCATCTCTGCCGACCGCACCCGGAAGCCGAACCGCCTGCCCCGGTCACGCTTCCCCGGGGCGGCCTGGCAGCCCGATCGTGCGGCTGGGGATCACCGTGAACGTCTGCGCAGGCCGCGCACGGACATCGCCCGGCTGCACCGCTGGGAGAACAGTCCAGCCGGGCGGGCGGACCCACAGGCTGCACACCTGCGGGCTGCGCTGGACCCGCCGGAGAACCACGCCCGCCGCCCCGCCCGCCCGGATAATCACACCTGCGCTATATCCGCCTGCCGACCGGCCGCGGCGCGCCAACACCGCACACCACGCCCCCGAACAGCTCAGACACACTCACCAAGGCACCACGACGGACACCACGGACGGCACAGTCACCTTCGAGGAAGCCGAGTTCACCGGCGGCAAGGTCGCCTTCGGCGGTGCACAGTTCACCGGCAGCACGATCACCTTCGTGATGTTCGGGGTGCGGTTCCGGATGGGCTTGCCCCCAAGCCGATCTCCTCTGCCGCCGGGCTGAGCCTGCCTTCCGACTGGTAGCTGACCCACAGGGCGGCGTGTCACTGGAGGCTAGATGGACAAACTGGTCCAGTCACGCCCCTCGCCGCCCAGCGCGACCGTCTGACCGACCCGCACACGGCTGTGGTCCCCAACACCTTGCGTATGGGGGACCACAGCCGTTCAAGCGGAGCCGGGACGCGCGACGGAGAAGAAAGGTCTGACTCAGGCCAGAGCGTCGGGGTCGATCCCCTGGGCCCTGGCCAAGGCGAACAGAACCCGCTCGATGCCATCCAACCGCTGCGTGATCGTGCGCTCTCCCGGTGCGCCGATGGCATTGGCGAGTGAGTCGATGTTCCCGAACGCCGTGGCCTGCTGTTCCCGGATCTCCCCGAGCTGCTCACCGTGCTCGGCCAGGGTGCGCCCCGTACGGAACGCTTCCGCCTCCAGATCTCGGAGCCGCTCGTCGTGCGTCTTCGTCTCTCCCACCATGCCCCCATCCTGGCAGATGCCGACCAGCGCCGATGCCGGTCGCCCGCCAGCCCATTCAGTGGGCACGATCACACCAGGTCAGATCCATGTGGTGTGGCCGAACCGACGGCGCCGTGGTGCGTGGCGTCTATCGTGCGGTGCACCTTACGAAGTCGGCCAGTCGGTCAAGTCCAGGTAATCCCCGGGATCTAGGCCGCTTTCGACGAGGTGCAGCCTCCGGATGAGCTCTTCCAGGACGCTCCCGAGTGACACCTTGTCCTGCGTGGTGAGTGTCAGTGCGCGCGTCGACACCTTCCGCTCGTCACTGCGTGCGCCCTGCTCTTTGGCCTCCGCGAAGTACTTCGACGAAACATTGAGGCGCTCGGGAGCGGTCTGATCACTCTCACCAGCCCACTTCTCCAGGTGCGTGGCGAGCCAGTAGGCGGCGTTGTCAACGGGGAGGCTCCCGGCTCGGAGCCGACGTAGGCACTTGGTCCGTGCCAAGTTGGTCCAGTCTGTATCCCGCCAGGCCCAATCCGGTTCTGGCGGGGGGCCATGCTGGATGACAGGAGTTGGTTGAGCTCGGTGTCGCGGTTGTGTCTCAGCCGCCGAACACGGCTTCCGCTTCGGCGACGGTGTCATAGACCCGCAGAAGCTGATTGGCCCCGGTCATCTCAAGGATCCGTCCCAATGGCTCGGGCACACACGCCAGCACCAGCACGGCCCCGCTCGCATTCGCCTGCTTCCACGCGCCCAGCAGCACGTTCAGCCCGGCTGAGTCGCAGAAGGAGACGCCGGACAGGTCCAGCACGATGAACCGGCCACCCCGCGCGATCAGTTCCTTGAACTGCCGGTGGAACCACGGCTTAGTCACGTAGTCCATCTCGCCGCTGACCCGCGCGATCAGGCAGCGGCCGACGGCAATCGTCTCGACCGAGAGATCAGCCACAACGCTCCCCCAACCGTCCCGCCGGGAGACCATGGCGGAATCCCGGCAGGAGCCTACCGACCCACTGCCCCGCCGGGGACGTCCTACTCGGCTTTTCACCCCCATGAGAGACGGGCTCGCGTCCACGATCAGCCGCAGCCCTGACGGGCTGACGCCACGACCCACCCCTGTCATGGACGGTTCAGGAACAGGCACTAAGAGGGCGTTTTGTCCAGATTTAAAATGTCCTTTTCCATCCCTCATGGGCGATTGATTCAGTAATGTTGGCCTCCTTGGTCATCCCGAATGTCCGCTTTAGTGCTTGACTGGCGAAGCCCGCCCGACCATGAAGCGGATAGGTCTACCCATGTTCAAACCAAACGCGTTTCATGAAATAAAACGGGGCAAAACACCTCATGCGATCGCCGCATGAAGTAGGAACGTTAGGGATGTACAGCATGAATCCGACACAGCCCAAGTCGGATATTGACGCCCATAAGTAGTTCAAACGCCCTCTAAGTGGGCGTTTAGGGATGGATTGAGACGCTAAGTCGCTCCTGCGGCCAACACCCTTCGGGGTGATTCGCGCCTTACATGCGCCTTCACGGCATCCCGGGTGCCGATCCGGTCGCCCGTTTGATCCGCTCCTCAGCGCCGAATTCCGTCTGGTCTAACAACGGGTTGGAAGCTTCCTGTCTGTCGGTAACTTCCAGGCGTTTCAGGCCGCACGCGTTGGCGATAAATGTGGCAAAACATGTTGAAACGGTCGGCGTGAATCACCATCAAACGCCCACTAAGAGGACGTTCGTGTCATCTATGCGGCGGTTTACGGTAGTTGGTGCTTGCCGGGAATCGGCGTGTACAGGCAGAACAGGCGGTATGTCTCTTCGGTGGCGACGCAGCTGATCTTGCGTTTCACCCCGTTTGCTGCCGATAGCTCTTGTCCGGTTCGAATACGCACCTGAACTTGGCTTTTGCCTCGCCCGATCGAGCGATATGCCCGGTTGAGTGCCTCGTGCGTCAGTATCCTCATGACCTCTTCGAAGCAGCGCAAGCCCTATCTGAGCGACCTGTCCGACGCCCGCTGGGCGCTGATGGAACCGACGTTGACGGCCTGGCGGGCCGAGCGGCAGAAGACTTCCCTCAATCTCGGCGGCAAGGTCACTGACCTGCGCGAAGTCATGAACGCGATCCTCTTCCTCAACCGGACCGGCGTCCCCTGGCGCTACCTTCCGCACGACTTCCCGCCGCACACCACCGTGTTCAGCTACTTCAGCGACTGGACCGCCGACGGCACCATCGAGAAACTCGGCCTCCACCTGCACCGCATGGTCCGTGAGCAGGAAGGACGCACCGCCGAACCCACCGCCTGCGTGATCGACGCCCAGAGCATCAAGACCGCCCCCAGCGTACCCACCGACACCCAAGGCACCGACGCCGGCAAGAAGATCGTGGGACGCAAACGCAGCATCGTCGTCGACACCCTCGGCCTATTACTCCTGGTCATGGTGACCGCCGCCAGCGTCTCCGACAACGAGGCCGGCAAGCAACTCCTCACCCGCGTCGCCGCCGACCACCCCACGATCACCAAGGCATGGGTCGACACCGGCTACAAGACCCAGGCCATCGAGCACGGCGCCGCCCTCGGCATCGACGTCGACGTCGTCCCCAGGAACCCGCAGGTCAAAGGGTTTTCTGTGATTCCGCGAAGGTGGGTAGTGGAGCGAAGTTTCGGGTGGATCATGATGCACCGCCGCCTCGCCCGGGACTACGAGGCCAAACCCGCCCACTCCGAGAGCATGATCCGCCTCGCGATGATCTCTAATCTCGCGAAACGAGCAACCGGCGAAACACCCATAAGTTGGCATAATCCATGAACTATCCCTCAAACAAGCGGGACGTCCTCTAAGTGGGCGTTCAAGTATGTCTCATGCCGGTATGCGAGTTCTGTCGCTGTGTCAGTTTGAGGCCTTTCGGCGGATCGCTGCGGTTCATCACGCCCTGACTTCCGGGCCTGCCCGCCCGTTTCGCTCGGCTTCGAAGCTCGAAGTACGTCTGGCGTAGAGATGGCACAGAACCGCCGGTGATCACCGGAACCCGATCTTCCGTCACACCCGTGATCCCTCTGGGACGTGAGCCAGCGGAAGCCGTACCCCAGCGACCTTTCCGACGCCCGATGGGCCCTGATCGAGCCGACGTTGACGGCCTGGAGAAAAGCCCGGCTCGACCGCAGACCCACCGGACAGCCGGCCAAGGTCGACCTGCGCGACGTATTCAACGCACTCCTCTACATCAACCGCACGGGAATCCCCTGGAAATACCTCCCACACGACTTCCCGAACTACGGCACCGTCTACGCCTACTACGCTTCCTGGCGCGATGAGGGAATCCTCGCCCAGCTCAACTACGACCTGACCGGGCTCGCCCGCGTGAAGGAAGGACGCAAGCCTGAACCCACAGGGTCCGTCATCGACACCCAGAGCGTGAAGACCTCCACCAACGTACCCCTGACCAGCCAGGGCACGGACGCTGCCAAGAAGATCGTCGGACGGAAGCGAGGCATCCTCACCGACACGATCGGACTGATCCTTGCCGTGACCGTCACCGCCGCGAGCCTCTCCGAGAATGCCGTAGGAATACGTCTTCTCGATCAAGCCAAGAAGACGTATCCAACCATCACCAAGAGCTGGGTCGACACCGGCTTCAAGAACGCCGTCATCGAGCACGGCGCACGTCTCGGAATCGACGTCGAAGTTGTCAACAGAAACCCCGGAGTTCGCGGCTTTCACATTGTCAAAAGGCGCTGGGTAGTCGAGCGAAGCCTGGGTTGGCTTATGTTGCACCGGCGCCTTTCTCGCGATTACGAGACCCTTCCCGCCAGCTCCGAAGCCATGATCCACGTCGCCTCGATCGACAACCTCGCCAAGCGCATAACGGACGAGACGGCACCAACCTGGCGAGGTACTTACTAGAACAGAAAGGGCAATTCGCCTAGATCAAATGCCCTCTAAGAGGTCCTCGCTGAGCTGCCGGCGGGTCATCCCGGTCAGTTCCGGGTCCTGGAGCGAACGCCGCGTGAGGCGAGTCGGTCTGTCCGCCAGCCCCTCGTCCGGTGTGCTGCCGGTGGTCGCCGCGTCCACCGGACGCTGGGGATGCAGGGTGTAGTTCCAGTCGCCGTGGAAGCGATGGCGAGTGATGGGCAGGGCAGCGATCTCGTCGTCGCTGACGCGGATGCCGGTGGGGTACTCACCGATGTCTAGTTCGGCATGGACGGTGAGGCCAGTGCGGCTGGTGGTCGCGGCGATGGTCTGGAGCATGACTTCATGGCTGGTCAGAGGTCTGCCGCGCCAGTTCATGGTGATGTGGGAGAACAGCCGGTGTTCGATCTTGTTCCACTTCGAGGTGCCGGGCCAATGCCGTTGTTTGAATGGTGGAGTTGGCGGGGGTGTCCGGTGAGACCGTGGGGTGGTGCTCGTGGCCGGGCATGGGTCAGGCATGGGTCATCCGTGGGTGGGGCTGTCTGATCGGGTACGGCTGGGGCTGCTGACGCGGTGGGTGACGCCAGCGCTGGTGGACGAGGTGCTGGGCGGGTGCCGCAAGCGGGACCGGCGGCCGGGTGCTCTGCCGGCTGGCTTCACGGTGTACTTCACGCTGGCCCTGGCCCTGTTCCATCAGGACTCCTATGACGATGTCGCGGAGAACCTGACGGGCGCGATCGCCGGGATGGGCGAACACATCCCGAACAGGGCGTCGTTCACCCGTGCCCGGGAGCGTCTGGGGCCTGAGGTGCTGGAGATGCTGTTCCGGAGACTGGCCGGGCCGCTGGCCCCGCCCGGGCTGGCGGGATCCTTCTGGCGGGGGATGCGTCTTGCCGCGGTGGACGGGTTCCTGCTGGACGTGCCGGACAACGAGGCCAACCGGCACGCCTTCGGCGGCCCGAAGGACTCGCGCGGAAAACCAGGAGGATTTCCGCAGGTCCGGGTCGTGACACTGACCGAGACCGGCACCCACGCCGCCATCGACGCACGGGTGGGCGGCTTCAACGGCGGCGAACGCGACCTGGCCGTCGCCATGGCTGCTTCGGCCGACGGAATGCTCGTGATCATGGACCGGGGCTTTCCCGGAGTGGAACTGTGGAAGGCATACACCACCGCCGGTGCACACCTTCTGCTGCGGGCGCGCTCCTGCGTCGCGCGTCGTCCGGTGCAGCGCCTGCCCGACGGCACTTACCTGGCGCGGATGAACCTCGGCGGGCAGAAAGGCGCGCACCCGGGCGGCGTACTGGTCCGTGTGATCGAGTACCGCGTCGACGGCGGCGAGGTGATCCGGCTCCTGACCGATCTCTTCGACACAGACACCTACCCCGCGGACGAACTCGCGGCCCTGTATCACGAGAGGTGGGAGGCGGAATCTTCATACCGCCAGCTCAAGACCTTCCAGCGCGGCCGGCAGGAAGTACTGCGGTCGGCCGACCCGGCACTGGTGCGCCAGGAAGTATGGGCACACCTGATCGTCCACTACTGCCTGACCGGCATCATCATGCGGCTCGCCGACGGTCACGGCATCGACCCGGACCGCATCTCGTTCGTCAAGGTCCTCAAGCACGCGCGACGCAGCGTGATCCGCCAGTGCGCCGATACTCCCGCAAAGATCGGGAAGTTCCTGGCCCTGCTGTCCGCGAAGGTGTGCCGGAAACTCGACAATGGCACCCGGCGTCTACGCGAGGCCGACAGGTTTCTCAAACGCCCCAACTCGCTGTACTCCTACCGGCCCAAGGACCAGCAACGTGCACCAGCACGCCGGGTACCTGCCAAGGCCATCACGCTGCAGCCCACGATGATTCAGTAGTCAAACAACGGCATTGGGTGCCGGGCGGAAGATGACACACCGTGATCTCAAGGCCGGTCTCGGCAGCGAGGCCGGCGAGCTGGGTCTTCCAGCCGCGGGTGCGGTAGCCGTTGGAGCCCCCGCCGTCGGCGGTGATCAGCAGTCGGCGGGCGCGGGGGTAGTCGTGCCGGCCGCGGGCCTGCCACCAGCGCCGGATCGAGGCGACGGCGAACGCCGCGGTGTCGTGATCAGTGCCGATGCTGACCCAGCCGGTGTTCGCCGCCATGTCATAGATCCCGTACGGAATCGCCTTCTCGGCCTGGCCGGGAAAGTCGTGCGTCTTGACCCTCACGGGATGCCCTGCGGGCCGCCATTCGTGCCCGGCGTTCTTGTAGTCGCCGATCAGCTCCTTCTTCTTGCTGTCCACGCTGATCACCGGGTCACCAGCGTCCCCGTGGTCTCGTGCCTGCTCATTGAGGTAGCGGAACTGCGCGTCCCTGTCAGGGTGCTGAGCACCCTCGATGGTCTTGGCGTTGGCCTGCAGACTGAAGCCTTCCTCCCGCAGCAGACCGGCGACCGTGTCGGCAGAGACCCGGTGGCCCCGCCGGGTCAGCTCCGCTGCCAGCTTCCGGGTCGACTTCGTCGTCCACCGCAGCGGCGACATCGGGTTCGCCCCGCTCGTCGGGCTCGACCAGCCCAAGCAGCGCCGGCCGCAGCCCCGGATCAAGGTCCACAGCCTTCTTCCGGCCCCCACCCGGACGACGGATCCGTCCCAACAGAGCCTGACCAGACTCCAGTTCAGCCGCTCCGCGCGAGACCGTGCCCTCCCGAACCCCAGCCGCGGCAGCGACGAGCCTGATCCCACCATGCCCCAGCGACAGAGCTTCCGCCCCTATGGCCAGCCGACGCTGGCGCTCGTCCAAATGCGGCAACAACACCTGGAACTTCGCAGCCAGGACTGCCTCGATCCCCTCCGGTCTCCCCATACCAGAACAACGCGTCCCACAGCCGGAAGCCACGACTTGTTTCCCGGCAAGCCCTAAGGGCGAGTTCGTCCCGCAGATCGTGCCGAAGGGGACACGCCGGCTGGGGCAGGCCGACGAGATGATCCTTTCGCTGTACGCCCGCGGTCTGACGACCAGGGACATCACCGCGCATCTGGCGGAGGTGTACGGGGCTGAGGTCTCTGCGGCGCTGGTCTCGAAGGTGACCGACGTGATCGCGGACGAGGTCACCAGCTGGCAGAACCGGCCCCTCGACGAGTGTTACCCGATCTTGTACATCGACGCGATCGGATCAAGGTCCGTGACGGCGGGCACGTGGTGAACAAGGCTGCCCACCTGGTCATCGGCGTCGACGTCGACGGCATCAAGAACGTGCTGGGCATCTGGCTGCAGGAGGGCGAGGGGGCGAAGTTCTGGCTCCACGTGCTGACCCAGCTCAAGCACCGTGGCCTGCGCGACGCGCTCATCGTGTGCTGCGATGGCCTCAAGGGGCTTCCCGAGGCGATCGAGGCCACCTGGCCCGAAGCGATCACGCAGTCCTGTGTCGTCCATTTGATCAGGGCGGCCATGAAGTATGTGTCCCACACCGACCGCAAGAAGGTCGCCGCAGCCTTGAAGCCGGTCTACACCGCCGTCGACGAGAGTGCCGCCCTCGAAGCCCTCGGGCAGGTACGGGAGGAGTGGGGACGGCAGTATCCCGGCCTGGTGGCGGTGTTCGAGAACGCGTGGGAGCAGTTCATCCCGTTCCTCGACTTCGACCAGGACATCCGCCGCGTCATCTACACCACCAATGCAATCGAGTCGATGAACCGCAACCTGCGCAAACTCGTCAAAACCTCCGGGCACTTCCCCTCCGACGACGCCGCGATGAAACTGCTCTACCTCGGCATCCGCAACATCGAAGGCCGGCACATCGACGGCGACGGGAAGATCCCCACCGGCCGCGTCCGCGGCACCGGAACCCTCGGCTGGACCCGCGCCATGAACCAGTTCAAGATCCGGTTCGGCGACCGGCTCCCCCTCTGACCACCATCAACCCACAGTAACCACAGCAGGAACCAGACCCCACGGAGCAGAACACGCATCACACACAAACCAGTTGACATCCCCCCGCCGAAGCCTGGGGAGGTCGAAGCGGTCGGAGCTGCTCACCGACTTCGGCGAACCCCGCCGCACCGCGCCGGCCTGAACCGCTCAGCGACCAGCCCGCCGCCCGACCCGGGGAGGCCAGGGCCTTCCGGGAGCGGAGGAGAAATGCAACGCAAGGATGTATCGGACACTGCCGCAGCGAGCGGTCTGTCCACCGACGATCTGGACCAGCCTCGCGACAGGTCCCGGCAGCAGTGCGAGGCGCCCACGCCGACCGACCGACCTTCCTGCCGCAAGCACACCGACCGACTGCCTTGACGAATGGCGGCACTTTCTGACCCAGAAGACAGCCCGGAAACTCTGACCCTGCCCACCTGCGTAGTGAGGCCGGCGCGGCGGCGTCTACCCCCTATCTACGAGTCCACGTCTGTGAAGTGGAAGGAACGGCCGTCCATGCGAACCAGTGGCACACGGTCTCAATCGGTCACCCCACGCCTCCGGTGATGAGCGCACGGCGGGGGGTCACCGGTCGCCGCGCGGGAAAACTGTAGGGCTCCAATGCCGCCGGCCGGCTCAGTCGGTCGACAGAGCCTCCAGAAGGTCGCCGACCTCAGGATCGGGCAGGGAGCGGGCGACATCAGCCTGGGCGACCATACCGACCAGGTCGTGCCCGTCAATCACAGGCAGCCGCCGTACCTTGTGCTCCGACATCGTGCGCAAGATCTCCTCCACGTCATCGTCCGCGCCGATGGTCACAACCTCCCCCTGGGCGAGTTCGCCGGCCGGACAGGTGCTGGGGTCCTTGCCCGCACCGAGAACCTTCACCACGATGTCCCGGTCGGTCAGCATCCCCTTGAGCTTGTTGTCGGTGCCACAGATCGGCAGCGCGCCGACCCCGAGATCCTTCATCTTGCGGGCCGCCTCCAGCACCGTCTCCTGCGCGCCGATGCACTCGGCCCCACCAGTCATGATGTCCCGCGCCTTCGTCATCCCAGTTCCTTCCCATGTGGCTGCGGGGCCTGAGTCTGTGCCAACGCCTCGCGACTCATGCCCCGCGCAGAGTGGACGCGAGATGTGTTCCCAGCCAGCACAAGCCCTAACGAAGCACTCAGCGGCTTCCCCGGAAACAATCCCAGCGAGGAGGCAGCTGAAGCGGAAGCGCCGAGCCGTGCCTGCAAGCTCCTACGCCGGCAGGTTCCAGCACTCGGGCCATCAGGCCGCCGGCGGGTTCCAGCACTCGGGCCCTCAGGCCGGCGGTGTCGCGATCCGCAACGGCACTCCGCCCGCCGACACTGCATCGTCGCTTCGCTGCACGACGGCCGACCACCAGGCGGCACCGTCCTCGATGTACCGCAGGAGGACCCCTTCACGGATGGCCCAGGGGCAGACCGTGACGGTCCTGATTCCCGTCAGTTTCATGACCGTATGGCCCACGACCGCTCCAGCCAGGCTCTGCGCAGCCCGCGGCGCCGAGATCCCCGGAAGCTCGGCGCGCTCGGCTGCGGGCAGCTCCGCGAGGATGCCGATGCACCTACGCAGGTCGCAGGACGCCAACTGGCGGGGGACGAAGGGACCCTCGCGTCCGGGTGCCGCGCCGGCCAGGCGCGCCAATTGCTGGAAGGTACGCGAGGTCGCCACCGCCGTCCGCGGGCCCTCCCAGCGAATCCGCCCGGCGACGTCACGCAGCTGGTGGCGCACGTGACGGCGCATGGCCTTCACGCTGCGTGTACTGGGCGGATCCTCGCCGGCCGCGAAGAACTCCCGAGGGTCAGACGGTTCGCGCCCAGCGGCAGCGATGCCACAAAGTCCGGCAGCCGGCCGCGCCCGAAGGCCGCCTCCAAGGAACCGCCGCCGATGTCGAAAAGCGCGAACGGCCCCGCCTGCCAGCCGATCCAACGCCGCGCACCGAGAAAGGTCAGCTCGGCCTCCACCTCACCCGGCAGCGTGCAGATCTGCACGCCGGTCCCGGTACGGACCTCCCGCAGCACCTCCAGACGGTTCGGAGCGTTACGCACCACCGCGGTGGCAAAAGCCAGCGGCCCGGCAGCACCCCACCGCTGAGCCGTACCGGCAGCCGCTGCGACCGCCTCGACCAACCGCCCCACACAGTCCTCGGAAAGACAGCCCTGCGCGTCGACGTCCTCGGAAAGCCGCAGCTTCCACTTGGCGGTGTGCACCGGAAGCGGCACACCGCCCTCCGCGTCCGTCACCACCAGCCGGACCGTGTTCGAACCCACATCCACCAAGCTCAACCGCATGCCAGCCAAGTACCCGCACCACAGACGGCCAGTCACCCGCCCCGCTCAAGCGAAGTGAGCGTCTCCGTACCAACCAGCAGCACCAAGGGGGCCAGGGACCTAGCGGCCCAGCGCGTTCTCCAACTCCTTCTTGGTCATCGAGGAACGGCCCTGGATGTTGCGCTTCTTGGCCTCGTTGTACAGCTGGTCCTTGGTCGGGCCCTCCGCACCGCTGTGCGAGCGCTGCCCACCACGCTGGGACGCCGACTTCCGATCACGTGTCGACGTTTTGCTGGCCGTCTTCGACTCGCCCGACCTGGCCCGCTCCTTGTTAACGGTCCGCGAGGCGATCTCCTTGGCCCGCTTCGACGACTCGCCACGGTCCTCCGCACTCTTCTTCACGTGCTCGTACTGGCGCTCCCGCTTGGAACTCGATCCGGCCGGCATGATGCTTCTCCCTTCTCATATGGACCGTGGTTGAGGCCACGCTGTCTTCACCGGCCTCACCATGCAGCAGCGACAGGCCGTGCCCGGTCACGGGTGTTCCGTCTGCTGGTCCGGAGGCACGCCTCCGCCTTGCCCACCGCCCTTGTCCCCCTTATCCGTGCCGTGGGCACGGCCGCCCTTCGCCTCAGTCTCACGTGCCTTGATTTCGCCGCTCTCCTGCGGAGTGCCGCCGCCCTTTACGCTGCGCCGCTGCTCCGGCTGCTGAGGATTCGACATCTGCGCACACCCCACTTCGCGTCGAAGGTCATTCCGATCACCGAGTTCCCCTGGCCACCCACCCAAAGCATGCGGCCCTCGTATTTCTCCACACCTGAAGCCGCTCACTCCGCTCCTAGTAGTGAGGTGCACCACCAAGGCGTGATGGGCTGCCGCCGGAGCACTCATCATCACGGGCTGCCGCCGGTTCGCTGCGTGGGCCGCGGCATCGCACTGGAGTGCGTGTGGCGCTGGGATCTTGGGCGGCTCCCCTGAGCGACCGGGCACGTCGTTGGTCATACCAGGCTGGCGGAGACCAGGCGATTCGCGGTGCGGTAGACGGGGGGAGGCAGTCAATGTGAGCGAAGGCGGCGGTCTTCAGCCGACGGATCTCCAGGCGGTGGTGGGCGCGGGCGCGGTCGTAGTGGTCCAGCGGAACGTCCCACCAGGGAAGCGTGCGGATGGCCTCGAACAGAGCCTGAGAGCCGGGAGCTTCGGATGAAGACGGAGTTTCTGGGAAAAGCGGCGGCCTTCTTCACTCAGGAATACCGGTAACGGAGAAGTACGAGTTCATCGATGGCGAGTCCGACATCTATCCGGTGCAGCGAATGTGCTCTGGGCGGGAGTGTTCAGATCAGGCTTCTACCACTGGCGATCGCGGCCTTCTTCGGCCACCGCCGAGCGTCGGACGGAACTCAAGGCCGTCATCCGCCAGGTGTTTTCCGACTCGAATGGGACCTATGGATACCGGCGCGTCCATGCCGCGCCCCAGAGGATGAACGTGCAGGCCGGCCTGGAGCTGGTCCGTGCGCTGATGCGGCGCTGCTGCAGGCGCTCTCCGCCAGCCCGACCCTTCATTTCTTCCCGTCCCGA